>JBFIDI010000367.1:0-5946 GCA_041581405.1 Burkholderiaceae bacterium | reverse complement strand
TGCACGAAACGGTCGGACATGTTGTAGTCGCACGGACGGCTCGGATGGTGCCGGTGCCAGGTGGTCTGCCGGATCTGGATCGGCGCGACCCGACGTTCCGGTATCTCGGGCCGGCACCACGGCGAGTTGAACGCCATGTCGACGAAGATGTCGAGTTCGTCCTGGCGGATGCGGCTCACGGCCTCGTCGTCGCTCATGTGGGCGATCTCGAGCGCGCCCGCGCAGTCCCTGGCGATCCGGTTCGTCACCGCCGGATCGGGCTGGGGCGTCGGCGAATAGACATGGATGGCGAAACGCGCATGGTCGTGCAAGGCCAGCTGGCGTTGCAGCGCATTGGCCACGCGCGGGTCGCGCAGGCTGGGAATGGCCAGGCCGACGTGGATGCGGTCGTCGCGCCCGCGCGAGCGAGTGGCCTTGAACGGCGCATCCGCGGCCGGCAGGCGCTGGCCGATGGTGGCGATCGACACCCGGCGCACCTGCGCCATCTCGTCTTCGCGCAACGGCAGCATCAGGCCGCACAACTGGGCATCGCGCCAGTCCCGCCCCTGGCCGGTCCGTGCCACCCGGGCCAGCATCTCGCGCAGCACGGCGGTCAGGCGGTCATGGTCGCGCCAGTCGCAGACCTGCATCGCCTCGAAGGCCTGCTGGCAGAACAACTCGTAGGCGTCGGGGCGGTTCGGAACCGGCTTGCGATTGAGGCGCTCGGCACCGCGGTTGGAGGCGGCAATGCGTTGTTCGAACAGGGCCTGCGCCTGGGGCGTCAATGCGTCGATGGCGTCCTGGGCCGCTTCGATCTGGCCGTCGAAGGCCAGTGCGATCGCCTGGCGCACGACGAACTCCGGCGCATCGTGGAACCGGGCCACGGCCTGCGCCAGCGTCACCAGTGCACCGGCGTACTGGCGCGCCGCGATCTGCATGTCCGCCAGGTTCAGCCACAACACCGGGTTGTCCGGCTGGATGTCGCGGCATTGCGTCAACCCGTCGATGGCCGATGGCCATTCGCCGGTTGCGGCCTGCAGCAGGGCCAGGTTGTTGAGCGCACGCACATGGTGGGGGTCGAGTGACAGCGCCTGGCCATACGCCGCGACGGCTTCGTCCCGGCGCCCGACGTTCTCGGCCGCAATGCCGTAGTTGGTCGCGCCATCGGCATCTTGCATCAGGGACTCTCGCACGCCTTGCAACACGGCCATGGCGGCCTCCGGCTTGCCCAGTTGCGTCAACACCGTCGCGCAGGCATTGGCCGCGTCGACGTTGTCCGGCAGCATCGCCCGGGCTTGCTCGAATTGCGCCAGTGCCTGTTCGGCCTGGCCGGCGGCATGCAGGTGCGAACCCTGCTCCATCAGTGTCTTGAATGCGGCGGTGTCGGTCATGATGCGGGATCTGCGCGCCGGTGGGTACGGCGCAGGGCTGGCAACGGCGTTTCAGTATATTGACGGTGCGTGCCGCGGCTGCCATTGCGCGAGGCCGTGCCTGCGCCGGCGGCAGGCTCCGGCTCCGCAACGACGGCGCGGGATGGTCCGGCGAACAGACCTGTCGGCGGCGCCGCAGGGCTGCACGCCGGTCTCCCGCGGCCCGCGCGTGATCACGCGCGGCGGTGCGACGGCGTCGTTCGCCGCCGGCTCAATTGATGTCCACCGACGGCGTGATCGGACCACGTTGCAGGCCGACCGCTCCGCGAACCACGCCCAGGTCGGTGCCGGTGTCCTTGCGGTAGATCAGCCCGGCCCGGGTCGCCTGGTCGCCGGTGAAGAAGCCATTGATGTTGTTGCCGCACAACCAGGCGCCATTGACATACATGTTGGTGTCCTGGATCGACACCCCGACCGTGGAGCCGCCATGCTGGAATTCGGTGCTGATGGTCGTGCTGGCCCGGCTGTTGGAGAAGTCGACGTTCATCGTGGCGCCCAGCAACTGGCCCATGATGGTCGTGCCGTTGTGGGTCGCGGTCGGCGAAGTTCCCCCTACCATGGTGTAGGTGGCCGTACCTTCGATGGGCATCTGGGCGTCGGTCGTCGGCCGGCCCACGAGATAGTGCACGCCTTCGACCGAGGATCCGCTGTATTGCGACTGGATCGTCCCCTTGGCCCAATAGCCCCATCCGATGAAGTCGGCAGCGCCCGGGCTGCCCAGGGAACCGGCCTGGCTGACCGCCTTGGAAGTGGCCAGATAGGTACTGCCACCGCCATAACCATAACCGTTGTAGCTGTCTTCGCCGTCGTCGTGCAGGTAGAGCTGGTTGCCGACGAAATAACCGGTGCCGTAGCTCGGATCGATGTCGCCACGCGGGTAGTAGTCGAACAGGTAGTCGTCGGTCGACGCGAACATGGCCGACATGCCGGCCTGTTCGGTGAATGCCTGGCCGGCGCCGGCCTTCAGGAACACGGCCGAACCCTGGACGGTTCCCACGCTGCTGCCATAACCCTGGTAGATCAGGCCCGCACGCCCCGCCTGGTCGCCGATGAAGAATCCGTAATAGGAGTCGCCATCACCGTAGTAGTAGCCGTTGCCATAGGTATCGGCATAGAAGGTCGTGCCCTCGATGTAGCCATACCCGCTGATCTGGACCGCGACGCTCTCGCCGCCGTTCGTGAATACCGTGTTCACATAGGCATTGACCCTGCCCGCGGTGAAATCCACGTTCAGGCCGGCTCCGGTCAGGGTGCCGACGCGGAAATCATCGCCGTCGAATGCGGTGGGGGCCGTGCCGCCGACCAGGATGTAGTTCGCGGTGCCGGTCATCGACGTGACGTGCGCCAGCGGCGTGGGACGGCCGACGATGTAGTGCACACCCATGCTGAAGTCGTAACTCGCCACGTCGGCGTCCTGCACCAGCTGCCCGTAGTCGTCGTAGGTGACGCGCCCGGAATCCCAGTAGCCCCAGCCGGCAAAGTCGGAATCGGTGGCCGAGCCGACGGTGCCGAAGCTGCCCGCTCCGGCGCTGGTCTTCTCCACGGTCTCCGAACTGGAGCCGATCTCCTCGACCTGGCGCAAGCGGTAGTTGTTCGAACCGACATGCTTGACCATCTGCCCGTCGACGAACGTGCCTTCGCCATCGCTCGGGTGTTCGCCGCCGCGCGGATAGTTGTCCAGGCCTTCGTCGCCGAATGCGAACATCGCGGATACGCCGGTCAGGACACCATTGACCAGGGTCTGCTCCGGCAGGGGGACCTCGCGCACGAACAGCGGGTTCTCGGGTTCGTACAAGTCCTGGCGCGCGACCAGCGGTGGCACGTTGGAGCGATCGGCGGTGCGCACGGGCAGGGTGTCGCTGCTGGTGACACGCACGGCCTCGCCCACGATCAGCTCCACGCAACCGGCATTCGTGCAGACGACGATGCCGTCCTGCTCGCCGGCCACGTTGAGGCTGCCGTCCGGGTTGTAGTTGGCGGAGAACGCCGAACCGCGGATCCCGATGGTCGCGGTGGTGGTCGTGATCTTGTAGCTCTCGCGGTTGCGCTTGCCCACCAGGCCGGTGATGGCGCGCATGCCGCCACGCAGCAGGCTGGCGAAGAACCCGTCTTCCTCCGGCTTGTTGTCGTCGACATACTTGTCGATGTTGAACTGGCTGTTCGGCGCAAGGGAGACCAGGCCGCCATCGGAGAAACGGATCTGCGTCTGGCCGGCACGCCCGGTGATGACGTTGTCGCCGGAGTTGATCACCGCACCGCGGTTCAGCGGCATCGTCGTCGCGCCGCGGCGCACGTTGACGTCACCGACGGCGAACTGGGCAATGCCGGTCGCAGCCACCGCATGCACGGGATAGATGGCCGCCAATGCCATCAGCAAGGCGGCGTTCTTGAGCTTGAAGGGATGGTTCATGGAGAGACCTATGTGGGAGAGCCGTCGGGAGCGATCAGAATTCCTTGCGCGCCGTCACCGAGAACAGGGTGCGATCGTAGTCGTTGATCACGATGTTGGAGTTGTTGCGGATGTGGCTGAGCTGGGGCGTTATACGCCAGGTCTTGGCGGGCACCCAGTTCATGCCCAGCGCCAGCGTGGTCTGGTTGTCGCTGCGCTTGACCAGGAAGATGGGATCCTGGCCACCATAACTGCGGTGCTCGTAGTTCAGTGTCGCGAAACCGGAGAGATCGTTGCGGATGGACTTCTGCACGCCCACGCGCAGACCGCTCAGTGAATGCCCGAGGTGAGGCACTCCGCTGGCCGATTCGTTCTCGCTGCCGGCATACAGGCCGCCCCAGGCCAGCCAGCCGCCGCGCAACTGCTGCGCATACGAGCCGCCGACGACGGTGCGGTGGGAATCGCGCAGCGTCTGCGACGGGTAACGCAGCCGCGACCATTGCAGATAGGCGCCGACTTCGCGCTGGTCGTCCATGCGGTAGGCCCATTCGCCGACCAGGCCGCGCTGGGTGCGGCTGGTGGAGCCGTCGTAGTTGTAGTCCTCGTAGACGGCGGCGACCGTGACTTCGTGGCGGTCGACACGATAGGACACGCCACCGAGCAGGTTGACCTGGTCGTTGTTGAACGCCGACTCGTTGCGGTTGGCACGCTTGTTGACGCTGGCATTGCCGACGATGGACCAGCGCGAATCGAGCACATGGCGCCCGGACACGCCGGCGCCCAGGTTCGCAAAGGTGGCGTCGCGCTTGACCGAATTGGGCCCCAGTACCACGCCGCCGATGACCGGAACCGCCACGTTCGGATTGCCGGGGCCGCTGGAGACGTTGCTGTCGTGACCGATGCCCATTTCCACGAAGGCCTTGACCGACGAACGCATCTGCGCTTCCGCCACGTCGATGGCGCGCAGGAACTGGTCGATCGTGAGTGCGGCCTCGGCCGGCGCTCCCTGTGCCTTGGCCTGCTCGAGCAGGGTGCGGGCCGACTTGCTGTCGCCGACTGCGAACATGGCGCGACCGAGTTCCGCGCGGGCCCGGGTATTGCCCGGTTGCACGATGGTGACGCGCTCCAGTGCCATCACCGCGCGTGCGTGTTCGCCGCTCTGGTTGGCGGCGATGCCGAACACCGTGTCGAAATCCGGATCGCCCGCGCGCCTGACCTCGTGCGGCTCCAGCAGGTCGTAGGCCTGCCGCGCCTGGCCCGCCTCGGTCATCGCCAGAGCCTTGCGGACCAGATCGTCCATCTCCGCGTACACGGCCCCGTGGGCGAGGAAGGCTGCGCAAACGGCAGCGCAAAGGCGATTCAAGGTCAGGTGTTTCTTCATGGGCGTGGTCCCGCTGGATTCTTGTAACCAATGCTTATACCATCGCAACCGGCGCATGGGAATTGCCCGGATGGCTTGCGTTGTCTGATCGAGACACCGGAGTGACACGCCGCACGAGCCGGTTTCACGGACCCTTGCGGCGACTGCCGCTCGCGGTCGTTGCCGATGACCTGCGGACCGGCGCGACCCTGCCTTTCGGGGTCGCCTGCGTATCGATGGCACAATCGGCGGGTCAGCAGGCCCTTCCCAAGCCACAGTCGCATCCGCCATCCGGTTCAGCCGTGCCGCGGAAGGTTAGTCAATCGATGAGACCGACAAATGTTTCCCGAAGGGAAACGGAGTTAAGCGAACCATGAGTCAAAACCCTTCCGGCGCTTCCGCCCCGCCTTCGATCTACCACGCCTACCAGTCCAACACGTACCTGTTCGGCGGCAACGCCCCGTACGTGGAGGAGATGTACGAGAACTACCTGGCCAACCCCGGCAGCGTTCCCGAGTCGTGGCGCGAATACTTCGACAACCTGCAGCACGTGCCGGCCGTCGACGGCAGCAATGCCAAGGACGTCGCGCACCAGCCGGTGATCAACGCCTTTGCCGAGCGCGCCAAGATGGGCGGCACCCGGGTGGTGTTCGGCAGCCGCGACCAGGAGATGGGGCGCAAGCGGGTTGCCGTCCAGCAACTGATCGCCGCCTACCGCAACGTCGGCGCCCGCTGGGCCGACCTCGACCCGCTCAAGCGGCGCGAGCGCGACAACATTCCCGAACTCG
>JBFIDI010000366.1:0-5981 GCA_041581405.1 Burkholderiaceae bacterium | reverse complement strand
GTACCTCAAGAGCATGAGCGCCACCGAACAGGTCGGGGCCATGTTCGTGTTCGTGTTCGGCTGCCTGATCGTTGCCAGCATCGTGTTGCTGCTGCTGTCCCTGCGCGAATACCGGGACGCGGAGGTCCATGATGCCTATCGCGCCAACCTGGCGCGTTCCACGACGCTGCTGCGCAGCAGCTGGGGCATGGTCATCGTGTTCTGGATCGGATGGTTGTCGGGGGACGTCGGTGCGACCGTGCTGTTCGCTCTCGTGTCGTTCTTCGCGCTGCGCGAATTCATGGCCTTGTCGCCGACACGTCGCGGCGACCACCGCAGCCTGGTGCTGGCCTTCTTCGTCATCCTGCCGCTGCAATACACGCTGGTGGGCCTGCGGCACTTCGACCTGTTCACGGTGTTCATCCCGGTCTACGTGTTCCTGGCGATTCCGGTGGTCAGCGCGCTGGCCAACGATCCGCAGCGTTTCCTCGAGCGCAACGCCAAGCTGCAATGGGGCATCATGGTGTGTATCTACGGCATGAGCCACGTGCCGGCGCTGCTGTTGCTCGAGTTCCCGAACTACCGCGATCGCGGCGCGTTCCTGGTGATCTTTCTCGCACTTGTGGTGCAGACCTGCATGGTGGTGCAATACGTGGCCACGCGCCGGCTGCGGCGAGCGCCGGTGGCCGCGGCCATCAGCATCAGCTTCAACTGGGTCAGCTGGGGCATTGCGATCGGCGTCGGCAGCGTGCTGGGGGCCTTGCTGGCCGGCATCACGCCATTCAAGCCGGGGCAGGCGTTCATGATGGCCTTGATCGCCTGCGTGGCGGGTTCGCTCGGCCACCTGGTCATGAAGGCGATCAAGCGCGATCGCGGCATCCCCGACTGGGGCCAGCAGGGCGACAGCGTCACCGGCGCCAACGGATTGCTGGACCGGGTCGACGCCTTGTGTTTTGCCGCGCCGGTGTTCTTCCATTCCGTGCGCTGGTATTTCGACCTGTAGGCCCGGCACCATGCGAATACTCGGCATCGACCCCGGCCTGCGCACCACGGGATTCGGCGTGATCGACGTGCAGGGCACGGAACTGCGATACGTGGCCAGCGGCACCATCAGCACGCTCAAGCTGGCGCAGACCGACCTGCCCAGCCGGCTCAAGTTGCTGTTCGACGGTGTGCGCGAGGTGGTGCAGCGTTACGAGGCCGACTGCGCCTGCGTCGAGATCGTGTTCGTCAACGTCAATCCGCAGTCCACGCTGCTGCTGGGCCAGGCGCGTGGCGCCTGCGTCACGGCGCTGGTGTCCAAGGACCTGCCGGTGGCCGAATACACCGCGCTGCAGATGAAGCAGGCCGTCGTCGGTTACGGCCGGGCGCAGAAGGCCCAGGTGCAGGAGATGGTGCGCCGCCTGCTGGCCCTGCCGGGCCTGCCGGGCACCGACGCGGCCGATGCGCTGGGCATGGCGATCACGCATGCGCATGCGGGTCGCACGGCGCGGCTGCACGCGCTGGCCGGTGCCGCCGGTGCCAATCCCAAGTGGGGCGGATGAGGCCGCACCCGGCCCGCCGCCGGGCGTCGTTGCGCCCGCGGGGCGTGTGTGTCGGTCCTCAGTGGCGCACCGGCTGCCCGTCCGTCGACAGCGCGAACGGCACATGGCAGGGCTCGACCAGCACGCCGTTGGCATCGGGCACGGCCTGGATCCGGATCAACGGCGCACTGCCGGCGACGCCGCCGAAGATGGTCGCAAAGGCTGAATCCGCCGCATCGCGGCCGGTGGCCAGGCGCACGAAGCCCATCGGGATCGCCACGCCCGAGGCGTCGAACATGTACCAGCGATCGCCCAGGTAGACCTCGACATAGGCGTGGAAGTCCGGCGGACCCAGTGCCGGATCGGCGCCGTAGTCGATGCCGGTGGCAAATCGCGCCGGAATGTTGAGCGCCCGGCACAAGGCGATCATCAGGTGCGTGAAATCACGGCATACCCCGACCTTCTCGACCAGCGTATCGACGGCCGACGTGTTGCCGTCCGAGGAGTTGGAGCGGAAGGTCACGCGTTCGACCACCCAGTCGCGAATGGCCTGCACGCGGCTGTAACCGTGCCACAGATGGCCGAACTCGAGGTTGGCGAAACGCAGCAGGCGGTCCGACTGGCAATAACGGCTGGGGTACAGATAAGGCAGGACCTCGCCGGGAAGCGCGGCGACCGGGACTTCGGCAATCTGCGCGGGGTCGGCCTGGAAGTGGTCCACGTCGACCGTGGCCTGGTACTGGACCGACAAGGGTCCGGGATCGGCCTTCAATCGCAGGTAACGGGTGTGGGTGACCGGGTCGGTGTACAGGTTGCTGGGCAGGGACTGGCTCAGCTGCAGCGATTCGTGGACAACACGTTGCTGCGCCGTCTGCGCCGCGTGGATGTTGAAGATGAAATCGCAGCCCGGTGGCGCGATTGCGTACTGGAGTTCGATGGAAAACTGGAGTCTGACCATGGCGTGTGTCGTCCCTGGGTTGGTGCGTACCGGGCGAACGCACGGTCGACGTGACAGCGGTGCTGCACGGAACCGGTCATTGTGCGCTCTTCGGTCCGGTCGTGCGACGGTCCGGTCACAAGGCCCCGCACGGGGCGGTGTGTTCGCTGCGCCGGGGCGCGGCTCACTCGAGCAGGTTGATCGTGATCAGGACGGCGAAGAACGCGAACGCCGCCAGCAGGGTACCGATGAGCACGCGGACCCCGATCCGCTTGTAGCGGGGATCGCCGGTGAACATGAACATGGCAAACAGGACCCCGGCAACGACGAACAGCGTCGGGATCATCCAGCGGAAGATCAGCATCGCAAACGGGCTCGCAATGCCTGTTGATGCGGGGACCGCGGCTCTACCATGCCGGCGCCATCTGGGCGAATCCCCGGGGTGCCTGTGATTCGTCGTCGAACGTGACGATCTCCCAGCAGTCCTTGCGGGACATCAACTCGCGCGCCAGCCGGTTGTTCAGCTCGTGGCCCGAGCGAAATGCCGTGTAGCTGGCCAGCAGCGGCTTGCCCAGCATGTACATGTCGCCGATCGCGTCCAGGATCTTGTGCTTGGCAAACTCGTCGTCGTAGCGCAGGCCTTCGGCGTTGAGGATCTTGTAGTCGTCCATGACGATGGCGTTGTCGAGTCCGCCACCGAGCGCCAGGCCGTTGACGCGCATCGTCTCGACGTCACGCGTGAAGCCGAAGGTGCGGGCCCGGGCGATGTCGCGCTGGTAGGAGCCGGTGCCCATGTCGAACGTCACGCGTTGACCGGTCGAGTCGACCGCCGGATGGTCGAACACGATCTCGAAACTCAGCCGGTATCCGTGGTAGGGCTCGAGCCGGGCCCAGCGGACCGAGCCGCCCTCGCCGTCGCGGATCTCCACCGGTTGCGTGACGCGGATGAACTGGCGCGGCGCGTCCTGCCAGACCACGCCGGCGTTCTGCAGCAGGAACAGGAAGGACGCGGCCGACCCGTCCAGGATCGGTACTTCCTCCGCCGTGATGTCGATGGTCAGGTTGTCGATGCCCAGGCCGGCGCAGGCCGACATCAGGTGCTCGACCGTGGCCACCTTGGCCGTGCCGTGCGAGGCCGTCGTCGCCATGCGGGTATCGGACACCGCATCGGCCGACATGACGATCTCCACCGGTTGCGGCAGGTCCACGCGCCGGAACACGATGCCGGTGTTCGGCGGCGCCGGACGCAGCGTGAGTTCCACGCGTTGCCCGCTGTGCAGCCCCACGCCGATGGCGCGGGTCTGGGATCGGAGGGTTCGTTGTCGCAACACCCCCCGATTGTAGAAACTCGGCAGCGTGCCCGCTGCCGCGGGTTCAATCAGCCTGCTTGCGAAGGAAGGCAGGAATCTCATAGTCGTCCATGCCGCCGCTGGACAAGGCGTCGACCTTGGCCGCCGCCGAGCCACGGCCGCGCCAGACCGCGGGCGTGCCCAGGCTGCCGTAGTCCGGCTGCGCGGCGCCGACCGACGGCTGGGCGTTGCCGCCGCCGGCGCTGGGGTTCTGCACCTGGTTGGTCAGCGTCGGGATCTGGAACGGCACGTTGTCGGTACCGGTGCGCAGCACCTGCAGCGGGGGCGCGGTGCGGCGTTGCTGGCCCTGGCGGGACAGGCCGGTGGCGACCACGGTGACGCGGATCTGGTCACCCAGGCTGTCGTCGTAGGCGGTGCCGTAGATGACCAGCGCGTCGGGCGAGGCGAAGGCGCGGATGGTGTTCATCGCCAGCTTGGACTCGGACAACTTCAGCGAACCCTTCGATGCGGTGATCAGCACCAGCACGCCCTTGGCGCCGGACAGGTCCACGCCTTCGAGCAGCGGGCAGGCCACGGCCTGCTCGGCGGCGATGCGGGCGCGATCCGGGCCGTCGGCGGTGGCCGTGCCCATCATCGCCTTGCCGGGCTCACCCATCACGGTGCGCACGTCCTCGAAGTCGACGTTCATGTGCGCCGGCACGTTGATGATCTCGGCGATGCCGCCAACCGCGTTCTTGAGCACGTCGTTGGCATGCGCAAAGGCCTCGTCCTGCGTGATGTCGTCGCCCAGCACCTCCTCGAGCTTCTCGTTGAGCACGACGATCAGCGAGTCGACGTTCACCTCGAGTTCGGACAGGCCGCTGTCGGCGATCAGCATGCGCCGGCCGCCTTCGAAGTCGAACGGCTTGGTCACCACGCCAACGGTCAGGATGCCCATCTCGCGCGCCACCCGCGCAATCACGGGAGCGGCGCCGGTGCCGGTGCCGCCGCCCATGCCGGCAGTGATGAACAACATGTGCGCGCCTTCGATGGACGCGCGGATCTCGTCGATCGCCTGCTCGGCCGCGTCGCGGCCCTTGTCGGGCTTGCTGCCGGCGCCCAGCCCGGTCACGCCGAGCTGGATCGTCTTGTGTGCCGCGCTGCGGGTCAGTGCCTGCGCATCGGTGTTGGCGCAGATGAACTCCACGCCGCCGACCTCGCAGGCAATCATGTGCTCGACCGCGTTGCCGCCGCCGCCACCGACACCGATCACCTTGATCTGGGTGCCCAGGTTGAATCCCTCGTCTTCAATCATTTCAATAGGCATGTTGTTCTCCTAAATTGCAGTTGCCAGTAATTGCTCGTTCCGTTTGACTGTGATGGCCGCTCCCGCCGCAGGGGTCTGGTGGTCTGTCCGGTCGCCATCGACCGTAGGGGCTGCCGCGTGCCAGCCACAGGTGGTCGTCGCCGCGGGGGCCCCGCTTGCGGCGGCCGATCGGGGATGCGATGTCGTGTGCCATGTCAGAAGTTCCCCACAAACCAGTCCTTTACCGTGCCGAATGCGTTGCGCATCGAGCCGCTTTTCTGCGCCACCTTGAGGCCGCGCATGCGGGCCATGCGGGCTTCCTCGAGCAGTCCCATCACGGTGGCGGCGCGCGGCTGCGCCACCATGTCGGCGAGCACGCCGGAGTATTTGGGGACGCCGCGGCGCACCGGCTTGAGAAAGATGTCCTCGCCCAGCTCGACCATGCCCGGCATCACGCTCGAGCCACCGGTGAGCACGATGCCCGAGGACAACACCTCCTCGAAACCGGAGTCGCGCATGACCTGGTGCACCAGCGCGAAGATCTCCTCGACCCGCGGCTCGATCACGCCGGCCAGCACCTGGCGGCTGAGCAGGCGCGGGCCGCGGTCGCCCAGGCCGGGCACCTCGACCTGGGTCTCGGCGTCGGTCAGCAGCTGCTTGGCGCAGCCGCTGTCGATCTTCACGTCCTCGGCGTCCTTGGTCGGCGTGCGCAGCGCCATCGCGATGTCGCTGGTGATCAGGTCGCCGGCGATCGGGATCACGGCGGTGTGGCGGATCGCGCCGTTGGCGAAGATCGCCACGTCGGTGGTGCCGGCGCCGATGTCGACCAGGCCCACGCCCAGTTCGCGCTCGTCGTCGGTGAGCACCGACAGGCTCGACGCCAGCGGGTTGAGCATCAGCTGCTCGACCTCCAGCCCGCAGCGGCGTACGCACTTGATGATGTTCTC
>JBFIDI010000365.1:0-5993 GCA_041581405.1 Burkholderiaceae bacterium | reverse complement strand
TGAAGATGATGGCCGGCCAGGCCAGCAGCTTGTGCGGCGACACGGCGCCCGACTGCGTGCGGCAGCGTTGCGCGACCTCGGGCGCCGCCATGCAGCGGTAACGCATCACGCCCAGCGGGTCGGCGACGCAACCGCGCATCGGGTCGACCAGCGTGCTGACGCATCCCATGACGTCGCCGCTCTTGAGCAGGTCGTGCGTGTGGTCCTGGTCGTCGATGACGATGTCGAGCAACAGGCGGTGTTTCTTCAGCACGGCCGCCACCCCGGGCAGGAACCAGCTGGCCGCCGAATCGGCATTGATGGCCACCGACAGGCTTTGCCAGCGCCCGCCGGCGCGTGTGCCGGCGCCGCCTTGCAACTCGCCGAGCAGGTCGGTCTCCATCAGCCGCACCTGCTTCACGTGCGCCAGCAAGGCCTGGCCGGCGGCGGTGACGTGCACGCGTTTGCCCCGCACCAGCAGCCGCTGACCCATCTGTTCTTCCAGCGCCTTGATACGCAGCGAGACCGCCGCCAGCGTCAGCGACAAGGCCTGGGCGGCCGGGCCGAAGCCGCCGTGTTCGACCACGGCGGCCAGGGCGTCGAGTTGTCGTGCGTCGAGCATGGTCCGGCCTCCTGGAAGTCAGTTCTGTTTAAGTGATGTGAGTTTAATTTAACGGAGCTTGAACCAGTGCCGATTGCCGCCATACTTTGCCGGGTGCGCTGCGGGCTTTCTTCTCGTATCCCGCGCGCCGAAGCAGCATCTCGACCCCCATCAACCGACCATGGCCATGACCCTCGCATATCCCACCTTCACCGCCGGCATGGTGCTGAGCATGTCGCTGATCATGGCCATCGGGCCGCAGAACGCGCATGTGCTGCGCATGGGCCTGCAACGCCAGCATGTCTGGCTCACCGTGGCCGTGTGCATGCTGTCCGACATGGTGCTGATCGGCCTGGGCGTGTTCGGCCTGGCGCAGCTCGGCGGCCTGTCCGACAAGCTGATGGGGGCGATGGTCGGTGCCGGGGCCTTGTTCCTGGCCGTCTACGGCTGGAAGGCGTTCCAGCGTTTCCTGCACCCGCAGCCCGTGGCCGTGGGCACGGATGGCGCACGAACCGGGGAGCCGGGGGTGATGATGACCCGCCGTCAGGCGGTGTTGTCGGCACTGGCCTTCTCCTGGCTCAATCCGCATGCCTGGCTCGACACGGCCGTGTTGATCGGCACGGCGTCGCTGGCCTACGGCGCGGGCGCCGGTGTCTTCGGCATGGGGGCCGCGGCCGGCTCGGTGGTGTGGTTTGCCGTGCTGGGCTTGGCCACGTTCTGGCTCGGTCGCCGGCTCGACTCCCTGCACCTCTGGCGGGCCCTGGACGGCTTGGTGGCGCTGATGATGTGGGGCACGGCCGGCTGGCTGGTGTTCAGCCTGTTCTGATCGCATCGCGCGCCGGCGTCGCCTGGCCTGCGTATAGTCGTCGCAGGGATCGGTATGCGGCGCGCCGCTATGCACGCCGGCCGGCGGCGGCGTGTCATGGCGCGCGACGGACCCGGCCGGACGATCCGCCAACGCGAGGACACGGCAGATGAAACTCGACATTGCGGGCCGCACGGCCCTGGTATTCGGCGGCAGTCGCGGCATGGGGCGCGCGTGTGCACGGCAACTGGCGCTCGATGGCGTGCTGGTGACGATCGCCGCACGCACCGAGGCCAGCCTGCGCGAGGCCTGTGCCGCCATGGCGGCCGAAACCGGCCTGTCGGTGGCGCATGTCGTCGCCGACATCACGACCGCGGCCGGGCGCGACGCCGCGTTGGCCGCCTGCCCGTCGCCCGACATCCTGGTCAACAACGGCGATGGTTGCCCGCCCGGCGATTTCCGGGACTGGACGGAGCAACACTGGCACGACGCACTCGACGCGATGATGCTCGGGCCGATCGAGATGATGCGCCGCACGGTCGACCCGATGATCGAACGCGGCTTCGGCCGCATCGTCAACATCGTCTCGCGCAGCGTGAAGATACCGCAGGCCGAACTCGGCCTGTCCAACGGCGCACGCGCCGGGTTGGTCGGTTTTGTCGCCGGCCTGGCGCGCCAGACGGTCCGGCACAACGTGACGATCAACAACATCCTGCCGGGCGCCTTTGCCACCGATGCGCAGCGCCACCATGTCGAGGCGCTGGCGAAATCCGACGGCAGGTCGTTCGACCAGCTGTGGCGCGAGCGCGGCCAGGCCAATCCGGCCGGTCGATTCGGCCGCCCGGAAGAGGTTGGCGCCTTGTGCGCCTACCTGTGTTCGGCCCACGCGGGCTACATGACGGGCCAGAGCCTGCTGATCGACGGCGGCGGTTACCCGGGAACCTTCTAGTTCCGCAGGCGTCGGTGAAGCGAGGGGTGGTCGGCGGCGCAGCCACCCGAACCGCCCGCAGGCGTCATGCAGGGCCAGGCCGGGGAATCGCCAGGTGCCCGTCGAGGGACGATGGAATGCGAGCATTATTCGGTAGAACGAATAATAAGTAGTGAAACATTCGTTTGATGTGGCGAGATACTAGCCAGCGACTCAACCGAGAGGCCGATCATGCACACCATCACCCCGCTGTCCGACCCGACGCCGCTGCGCGCCGCCATCACCGCCGCCACCCGTACGCCCGAGCCCGATCTGTTGCCGACGCTGCTGTCCGCGGCCACGCTGGCGCCGGCCCAGGCCGAGGCCGCACATGCGCTGGCCTTGCGTATCGCCGGCGGTGTGCGCGAGCGCGCCCGGGCCAGCGGACGTGCCGGCCTGGTCCAGGGCCTGCTGCAGGAGTTCGCGCTCAGCTCGCAGGAAGGCGTGGCCCTGATGTGCCTGGCCGAAGCCTTGCTGCGTATCCCGGACGCCGCCACCCGCGACGCGCTGATCCGCGACAAGATCGGCGACGGCGACTGGCAAAGCCACCTGGGCCGCAGTGCCTCGTTGTTCGTCAACGCCGCGTCCTGGGGTCTGCTGCTGACCGGCAAGCTGGTGTCCACGCACAGCGACAGCCGTCTGTCGAGCACGCTGCGCCAGGTCGTGGCCCGGGGCGGCGAGCCGCTGATCCGCCGCGGCGTGGACATGGCGATGCGCATGATGGGCGAGCAGTTCGTCACCGGCGAGACGATTGCCCAGGCACTCGTCAACGCGCAGAAACGCGAGGCCCAGGGTTTCCGGTATTCCTACGACATGCTGGGCGAGGCGGCGATGACGGCCGACGACGCCCGGCGTTACCAGGCGGCCTACGCCACGGCCATCGACGCCATCGGCGCCGCGTCCGCCGGGCGAGGCGTCATCGAGGGCCCGGGCATCTCGATCAAGCTCTCGGCGCTGCATCCGCGTTACGCGCGGGCCAAGGTCGAACGGGTCATGCAGGAGTTGTATCCGCGGCTGCTGGCGCTGGCGCAGCAGGCCAAGGGTCTGGACATCGGCATGAACATCGACGCCGAGGAGGCCGACCGGCTCGAGATCTCGCTCGACCTGCTCGAGCGCCTGGCCTTCGAGCCGTCGCTTGCAGGCTGGCACGGGCTCGGCTTCGTGATCCAGGCCTACCAGAAACGCTGCCCGGCGGTGGTGGATTTCGTCATCGACCTGGCGCGGCGCAGCGGCCACCGGCTGATGATCCGCCTGGTCAAGGGCGCGTACTGGGACAGCGAGATCAAGCGCGCCCAGCTCGACGGCCAGTCGGGTTACCCGGTCTACACGCGCAAGCCGTACACCGACGTGGCCTACCTCGTCTGCGCGAAAAAACTGCTGGCCGCCACCGACGTCGTGTTCCCGCAGTTCGCCACCCACAACGCGCAGTCGCTGGCGTCCATCCTGGCCATCGCCGGCGACGACTACCGCAGCGGGCAATACGAGTTCCAGTGCCTGCACGGCATGGGCGAGCCGCTGTACGAGCAGGTCGTGGGCCCGGTCGACAAAGGCAAGCTGGGCCGGCCGTGTCGCATCTACGCGCCGGTCGGCCTGCACGACACCTTGCTGGCCTACCTGGTGCGCCGGCTGCTGGAGAACGGCGCCAATTCCTCGTTCGTGAACCGGATCGCCGACGAGAACGTGCCTTTGGCCGAACTGGCGCAGGACCCGGTGACCACGGTGCAGGCGATGGCCAGGGAAGACGGAGGCGTCGGACTGCCGCATCCGGCGATCCCGTTGCCGCGCCAGTTGTATGGTGACGTGCGGCCCAACTCGGCTGGTATCGACCTGGCCGATGAATCGACGCTGTCGAGGCTGACACAGGCGTTCGCCGACGACGCCAACCGGCCATGGGATTCGGAGCCCTTGCTGGCGTCCGGCACGCCGCACGCAGCCGCCGAGGCACAGATGTTGCGCAACCCGGCCGCGCATGACGACACCGTGGGCCAGGTGCGCGAGGCCACCGTGGCCGAGGTCGGCGTGGCGCTCGATGCCGCCACGCAGGCTGCGCCGGCCTGGGCGGCGCTGGCGCCCGCCGATCGCGCGGCGCTGCTCGAGGCCGGCGCCGACCGCCTCGAGGCGGACATATTGACGCTGCTGCCGCTGCTGGCACGCGAGGCCGGCAAGACCGCCGCCAACGGCGTGGCCGAGGTGCGTGAGGCAGTGGATTTCCTGCGTTATTACGCATCCGAGATCCGGCGCGATTTCGACAGCGCCACGCACAAGCCGCTCGGACCGGTGGTGTGTATCAGCCCGTGGAATTTTCCGCTCGCCATCTTCACCGGCCAGGTCGCCGCGGCGCTGGCTTCCGGCAACGTGGTGCTGGCCAAGCCGGCCGAGCAGACGCCGCTGGTCGCCGCGGCGGCGGTGCGCGCGTTGCATGCGGCCGGCGTGCCGCGTGGCGCCTTGCAGCTGTTGCCGGGCCGCGGCGAGACCGTCGGTGCGGCGCTGGTCGGCGACGCCCGGGTGCATGGTGTGTTGTTCACCGGCTCGACCGAAGTCGCGCGGCTGCTGCAACGCGAACTCGCCGGCCGGCTGACGGCGGATGGCCAGGTCGTGCCGCTGATCGCCGAGACCGGCGGCCAGAACGCGATGATCGTCGACTCGTCGGCGCTGACCGAGCAGGCGGTGGCCGACATCGTGTCGTCGGCGTTCGACAGTGCCGGCCAGCGTTGCTCGGCGCTGCGCTTGTTGTGTGTGCAGGACGACGGCGCCGACCGGCTGGTCGAGATGCTGCAGGGCGCGGTGCAGGAACTGGCGGTCGGCGATCCGCGTCATCTGGCCACCGATGTCGGCCCGGTCATCGACGCCGAAGCCAAGGGCATCATCGAGAAACACGTGCAGGCGATGCAGGCCAAGGGCTGCCGGGTCTGGCGGCCGGAACTGGCACTGGACGCCGCGGCGCAGCAGCAGGGCCATTTCGTCGCACCCACGGTGATCGAGATCGACAAGGTCGCCGACCTCGGGCGCGAGGTGTTCGGTCCGGTGCTGCATGTGTTGCGGTACCGGCGCGAGCGGCTGGACGACCTGCTGGACGCGATCAACGGCACCGGCTACGGCCTGACGCAGGGCGTGCACACCCGCATCGACGAGACCGTGGCGCAGGTGGTGTCGGCCGCACGCGCCGGCAACATCTATGTCAACCGCAACGTCGTGGGTGCCGTCGTCGGTGTGCAGCCGTTCGGCGGCGAAGGCCTGTCGGGCACCGGACCGAAGGCGGGCGGGCCGCTGTACCTGCTGCGCCTGCTGGCGCAGCGACCGGTGCAGGCCGCGCGCATGGCGGTGGCGCATGCCGGTCCGATGACTCGGCCGGCGGTGCGCGGCCTGTCGACCGAACCACCGCCGGCGCCGGCCGCGGCTCCGGTGGCGATGGCGCAGTTGCGCGCCTGGGCCCAGGCCCAGGGCCGGAACCTGCTGGCCGCGTATTGCGACCGCGCCGTGGCCGAGTCGCCGCTCGGGCGCTGGCACGGCCTGCCGGGACCGACCGGCGAGGCCAACCTGTATGCGGTGTTGCCGCGCGAGGCGGTGTTGTGCCTGGCCGGCGAAGGCGCTGCCGGCGAGGCCGACCGGCTGCTGCAACTGGCCGCGGTGCTGGCCGCGGG
>JBFIDI010000364.1:0-6012 GCA_041581405.1 Burkholderiaceae bacterium | reverse complement strand
CTGAGCCTGAACATCGACGCCGGCGGCGTGCAGTCGCGCCGCATCATCGCCCGCATCGTCGCGGCCGAACAGGCCGCCTGCGCCGGCGCGCCGGCGTGAGCGCGCCGGGCACCGGCCATGCCCCGGCGGCCCGCACCCCTTCGGCGCAGATGCGCCGCATGCGGGTGCGCCGGCGCCCGTTGTCGGTGCGCGCGCATACGTCCAAAGCTCTATAGCTCCAATGCCATTGACGATGTCGGAACCGCACTCCTAGAATGCGCCGATGCCCCATTCCCCCGGCCCCATCGTCGTACGCTACCAGGCGGCCGCCGGCACCTCCCTGCCCAAACACGCACGCCTGCGCCAGGCCGTCATCGATGCGGTCGAGGCCGGCGAACTGCCGGCGGGCTCCCGGCTGGCCGGTGAACGCGAACTCAGCGTCAAGCTCGGGCTGAGCCTGGGCACGACCCAGAAGGCGCTCGGGCGCCTGATGGACGAAGGTTTCCTGGTGCGCCGCCAGGGCCACGGCACCTTCGTCGGCAGCACGCGCCAGCCAATCGCCGGCTCCTGGCACTTTCGCTTCTTCGGACCCGACGGCGGCCGCGAGCTGCCGGTGTTCGCCACCGTGCTCGAACGCCGGCTGGAGCCGCAGGAAGGCCCGTGGTCGGCCGTGCTCGGCCCCGACCCCAAGGGTTACGTGATGCTGCGCCGCAGCCTGGACGTCGGCGGCAAGTTCACCTGCGCCAGCGCCATCTACCTGCCGGCGAGCCGCTTCGGCCGATTGCTGCGCATGGCGGCCCGGCGCCTGAGCGACACCAACCTCAAGGCAGTGCTCGGCCAGGACTTCGCCGCACCGACGCTGCAGTCCGACGGCCTGGCCAACCTGGCGCCGATCGACGCCGACGACGCCCGCATCATCGGCGTGCCGCCCGGCACCATGGGCATGCAGGTCCGCATCACCGCGCGCAGCTTCGGGCGCCAGCCGATCAGCTTCCAGACCATGCTGGTGCCGCCGACCCCGTATGCGCTGAAGTTCGATTTCAATCCGCCGGACGCCGACCCGGCGGCCGCGTGAAGGCCGACCCGCCCTCTTCTTTTTCTTCTTTCTCGACTCGCAACCCACGGACGACCATGCGCAACAACGCCTTCCATTCCACCTACCTGCAAGACCGTGTCGGCCACGCCACCATCAGCCCCACGACACCGGTCGAGGCCGGCGCCTTCACGTCGCTGACGCTGGTCTATACCGCCGGTTATTTCGGCATCGACGACACCGGCAGCCTGAAGATCGTGCACCGCTTTGCCAGCGACATGGGCAAGATCCAGTTCACCGACCCCAAGGGCTGGAACTATGTCACCGCCGAGGCCAGCAACGGCGCCGTGCTCGAGCTGCGCTACGACCAGAAGGGCAATATCCGCCCCTGGGACAAGACCTTGTCGATCCGCGTGCAGCGCGGCTTCCTGCGCGAGGGCGACACCATCACCGTGCGGATCGGCGACACGCGCCAGGGTTCGCCCGGCATCCGGGTGCAGACCTTCACCGAGCCGACCTTCGAGTTCAAGGTGCTGGTCGACGCCTTCGCCACCTACAACTTCGTCGAACTGCCCGAACAGCCGTTCATCCCGGTCGTGGCCGGGCCGGCCGTGTTGTACAAGGCCGTGTTGCCGCCCGGGCGCCGGGTCGGCCAGCCCTTCATCTTCGGCTTCAAGGGCGAAGACAAGTGGGGCAATCCCAGCCACCAGGTCAGCGGACGCTTCACGCTCGAGCCATCGATGCCGGTGCAGGGCCTGCCGGCAAGCATCGACGTGCAGGCCGGCAGCCTGTCGACGGTGATCGACAAGCTGCGGGTCACGCAGGCCGGCGAATTGCACATCACCGTGCGCGACGCACACGGCACCGTCGTGTGCCGGTCGAACCCGCTGCGCATCTCCGACGACACCGACGCGCTGCAGCCGTTCTGGGCCGACCTGCACGGCCAGTCCGAGGAGACCATCGGCACGAATTCGGCGCGCGAGCTGATGGTGTTCGCGCGCGACCAGGCCTTCCTGGACGCGATGAGCCACCAGGGCAACGACTTCCAGATCACGACGCCGTTCTGGAACGAACTCAACCGACTGAGCGCCGAGTTCAACGAAGACGGCCGCTTCATCATGTTCCCGGGTTACGAGTGGTCCGGCAACACCGGACTGGGCGGCGACCGCAACGTGTTGTACCGCGACGAAGGACGGCAGATCCACCGCTCCCACCATGCGCTGGTGGAGGACCTCGGCGACGTGGACACCGACGCCAACAGCGCCGCCGACCTGTTCAAGGCGCTGGCCGACGAGAACTGCGTGGTGTTCGCGCATATCGGCGGCCGGTATGCCGACATCACGATCGCCCACGACGGCCGCATCGAACGCTCGATCGAGATCCATTCCGACTGGGGCACCTTCGAGTGGCTGCTGGCCGATGCCTTCGAGCAGGGTTACCGGGTCGGCATCCTGGCCAACTCCGACGGCCACAAGGGCCGGCACGGCGCCAGCCATCCGGGCGCGTCGCTGTTCGGCGCCTACGGCGGCCTGTCCTGCCTGCTGGCGACCGAACTCACGCGCGACGGCCTGTTCGACGCCTTGCGCCGGCGCCACCACTACGCCACCACCGGGTGCCGCGCCTATGTCGACACCCGGGTGGTGTTCGATACGCCGGCCGACCTGTACGGCGACGACCCCAACATGGGCGGCACCGTGAGCGGCCAGGTCGGCGAAGCACGCATGGGCGACATCCTGCGCTGCGGCGACGACGCCGTGACCTTCACCGTCGACGTGTCGACGGGCGCGCCGATCGAGCGCATCGAGATCCGCAATCGCATGCAGGTGCTCGAGACCTGGCGTCCCTATACGGCCGAGCAGCTGGGCCGGCGCATCCGCATCATCTGGGAAGGCTCCGAATACCGCGGCCGCGGTCGCCAGAGCGTCTGGGACGGCACGGCGACGCTGAGCGACAACCGCATCGAGTCGGCCACGCCGATCAACCTGTGGAACATCGACAAGCCGCTCCAGCAGCCTTCGCCGCAGCAACTCGCCTGGTCGGCGCTGACCACGGGTGGTTTCGGCGGCGCCGAGCTGCTGCTCGCCGATGCCCGCCAGGGACGGCTGAAGATCGACACCGCCCTGGTGCAGGCCGACATCGCACTGGCCGACATCGGCCTGCAGGACACGGTGCTCGAGACCGGCGGCGGCATCGCGCGCCAGATGCGCCTGTTCCGCCTGCCGGACGACAACCCGACCCACACGGCCCGGCTCAGCCGGCGCATCAGCCGCGAGCGGGCCGGCGAAGACGCCTTGTATGTCTGCATCACGCTGGCCGACGGCCACCGGATCTGGTCGAGCCCGACCTACCTGATGCGCTGAAGCTCTGTGCCTGGCACGCAGCTTGCACCCACCGGAGACACCGTTTTCCCTTCCCCGCAGCACGCGGTTCAACCCTTGAAAAGGATTCCCATGAAAACCACCCGCTCCCGGTTCCTGGCTGCGATGGCCATCGCGCTTGCCGCCGCTCCGTTCGCCAGCGCAACCGCGCAATCGGCTTATCCGACCAAGTCGATCCGCCTGATCGTGCCGCTGGCCGCCGGCAGCACGGCCGACATCCTGTCGCGCACCATCGGCGCGGAACTGTCCAAGGCCCTGGGCCAGACCGTGGTGGTGGACAACAAGCCCGGTGCCGGCGGCACCATCGCGATGGCCGAACTGGCGCGTGCGCCGGCCGACGGCTACACCATCGAATTCGCCTCGCAGGGCACGCTGGTGTTCAACCAGGCGCTGTATTCCAAGCCCGGCTACGACTCGCTGAAGGACTTCGCGCCCATCATCCTGGTCGGCGGCGTGTCCAACGTCATGATCGTGCCGCCCAACAGCCCGTCCAAGACCGTGGCCGACGTCGTCGCCGCGGCCAAGGCGAAACCCGCTGGCCTGACCTTCTCGTCCGGCGGCAGCGGCACCAGCCACCATCTGTCCGGCGTGTTGTTCGGGCAACTGACCGGCAACAACCTGCTGCACGTGCCGTACAAGGGCGCGCCGCAAGGCATCCTGGCCGTCATGAGCGGCGAGGTCGACATGGGTTTCTTCAACACCCCCACCGTGATCAGCCAGATCAAGGAAGGCAAGCTCAAGGGACTGGCCGTGACCAGCACCACCACCTCGCCGTTGATGCCGCAACTGCCGACCATGGACGGCACGGTCAAGGGTTACGAGGTCAACACCTGGTTCGGCTTCGTCGCACCGGCCGGCACGCCCGCCGAGATCGTCACCCGGCTCAACGCCGAGATCGGCAAGATCATGGAGCAGCCCGCCACGAAGGAGAAACTCGCGGCCCAGGGCTTCGACCTGGCGCCGGTCGGACCCCCGGCCGTGATGACCAAGCTGATCCAGGACGACCTGGTCAAGTGGCCCCCCATCATCAAGGCCGCCGGCGCCAAGGTCGACTGACGGCGGGCGACCGGTTCCGGTCGCGGTTGGGCCATTGCCGGTCGACGATGGGATGATCGCGACCCCGTACGCTGGAGTACCGTACGGGGCATCTGGCGATACGGTTGCCGGATGGTGTGCGCAACACGCCAGGCCGGCCCCGGCCGGCCCGGCGGAGCGCGCATGCGGTACCGTTCCACCGTCTGCACCCGGAGTCCACCCCATGTCCCGCATCACGTTCACCGCCGCGCGTCCCAGCGGCACCCAGGCCCTGGCGGTCGAATACGCCGACGGCAGCCAGGCCACCTACAGCCTGATGTGGCTGCTCGACTGCTGCCCCGAGGGTTTCCATCCGCAGACCGGCGAACGTGCGTTCGACCTGTTGTCGGTGCCCGACGCGCCCTTGCTGCATGGGGTGCAGATCCTGGACGACGGCCGGCTCGCGTTGCAGTGGGAACACGGTGGGCCCCCCAGCCATTTCGCACCCGAATGGCTGGCCGCCCATCGCCCCGGCGTGCCGCGCACGGACGCCGCCGCCGTGGCGCACAGCTACTGGAAGGCGGCCGACCTCACGGACGGTGCACCCCGCCACGACGCCGGCGCCATCCTGGCCGACGATGCGGCGCTGATGGCCTGGCTGGTCGACACCAAGAAATACGGCCTGACCATCGTGCACGGCATCGAGGGCCAGGGCGAAGCCAGCATGGCGATCGCGCGGCGCATCGGTTTCCTGCGCGAGACCAATTTCGGCCAGACCTTCGAGGTCGTCAACAAGGCCGACCCGAACAACCTGGCCTACACCGCTCTGGCGCTGGCGCTGCACACCGACCTGACGAACCAGGAAACCCCGCCCGGCTACCAGTTCCTGCATTGCATCACCAACGACGCGCAAGGCGGCGGCTCGGTGTTCGCCGACGGCTTCGCGATGGCCCAGGTGCTGCGCGACAGCGACCCGCAGGCCTTCGACACGCTGGCCGGCACGCTGATCCCGTGCCGCTTCTTCGACCGCGAATGCGACATCCGCATCCACAAGCCGGTGATCACGCTCGACCACGCGGGCGCGATCCAGGAGATCCGCTTCAACGCCCATCTGGTCGACCTGATCGACCTGCCGCTGGAGACGGTCGACGGCTGGTACCGGGCCTACCGCGCCTTCATGCGGCTGACGCGCGACCCGGCGTTTCGCCTGAGCTTTCGCATGGCGGCGGGCGAGATGACGGCGTTCGACAACCGGCGCATCCTGCACGGGCGCGAAGCCTTCAACCCGGCCACCGGCAACCGGCACCTGCACGGCTGCTACGTGGACCGGGTCGAGTTCGACAGCCGCATGCGTATGCTCGCCGCCCGCCGCTGACGACGGCCGCACCGTGGAAATCGCGACACTGGCGCTGCTGTTTGCCGGCGGCCTGCTGTCCGGCGCGATCACGGCCATCGCCGGCGGCGGGAGTTTCCTGACCTTTCCGATGCTGCTGGCCGCGGGAGTGCCGCCGCTGGCCGCCAACGTCACGAACTGGGTCGCGCTGATGCCGGGCAACTTCATGGCGCTGGCGGCGTACCGCAGCGAACTGGCCGAGATGCGGCACGACG
>JBFIDI010000363.1:0-6054 GCA_041581405.1 Burkholderiaceae bacterium | reverse complement strand
GCTGCGCGAGGCGTCGTTGAGCGCCGGCAGGCGACCGTTGGGATACATCGTCGACAGCAGGGCCTTGATCGTGGTGCGGATGATCCGGTCCTTGTAGTTGTAGATGTCCAGGTCCGGGCGGTGCGTGTGCAAGGCCTCGGCGAAGATCAGCAACGCACGCATCGCGAAGCGGTGGTAATACGGGCCCTCGATGTAGTAGCCCGACGGTGCGAACAGCAGGCTGATCTCGGCCAGGTAGCCGCCGGTCGTGCGGTCGCCGGCCAGGCCGTCGAGCGCCAGTTCGACATACCGGTCGTCGCCGATCACCAGGCCGCAGGTACCGACCGCCGCGACGCCCCACAGGCCATGGTTGTGTATGGTTGCGAAGTCATGGGCATACCGTTCGGTCATCATGACCACGGCCGGCCGCAGCAACCGGTCCTCGATGTGCTTGCATTGCCCGGCCGTCAGGGTGTGCCGGATGCAGCCGTAACCGATCGACATCGACAGCAGCCAGATGTTCTCGTTGAGGATCTGGTGGAAGATGCGTCCGGCCGGGTTGGTGTTGCGGGCCTTCTGGAAGCCCAGTTCCAGATAACAGTCCGCATACCGACGCAACAGGTCGGCGGCAACATCGGCATATCGCTGCTCGCCCGTGATCTGGAACAACGTGCCCGCCGCCTCGCACAGCCGGTAGTTCAGCTGATGCTGGTTGTGGGCATAACTTCCCGCTTCGCCATGCCCGGGAATATCGCTGGGCTGCGCCAGGTGGGGTTCGAGAAAGAGACGCAGCGATTCGATGCTGCGGCCCATCAAACCGGGCTGGCCCAGTTGCTGGCGCAGTCCGGCCATGTCGTCAGGGTGGCACAAGGGCAGGATGGGGGCTTCGGGCATGGCGGTTCCTGTCGTCCCGCACGGCATCGCGGAACGGAAATGATGGAATGGTGAACGACTCGCCGGTGGCGCTCGCCCACCCGGTGGCGGCCGCTGGTGCAGCCGGTTCGGCAAAATAAGGCGGGGTCAGTCGATGCTCAGCGAGTAGATCTCGAGCACGGCGGTCGCGTTCGGATCGGTCTCGAACCGTTCGGGCGCGTAGGTCTTCTTGCTGCAATTCGGGTTCTCGACACCGTACATGTTCACCTTCGTGCAGGCCTGCGGATAGTTGCCGGCCTTGAAGTAGCAGCCGCCGATGACGTTTTCGAACGGCTTGGACACGGTCGCCGTCCTGCCGCTGCGTTCGTTCTTGTATTCGACCGTCATGACACCGCCCTTGGTCGAGACCCTGACCTGCATCATGTCGCCGATCTTGTACCCGTCGTCCATCACCGGCGCCTTGCTCGCGCTCTCGCCGTTGAACTTGGCGATCATGGTGCCGACATCGGTCGTGCCGTTGACGTTTTTCTTCGGTCCCCGGTAGAAGACCTCGAGGTTGTCGTTCTTGGCATCGTGGATCTGCCCGATGCTCATCTCGGGCTTGTGGGTCGGCGTCTTCAGGATGCGCTGGCGAACCGTCATCGAACGCTCGTCCTGCATGCAGTTCCAGGCCGCCTTGTTGCCCTGGGCGTCGTACTCACGCAGTTCGGTGCGGGAGAACGCAGTGCCTGCGCTGGTGGTGGCGCCGCCCATCACCGCGGTGAACACGACCGCCGTCTTGGCCTCGTTGAGCTTGAAATATTCGCTCGCATACGTTGCCAGTTCGGGCTGGTCGATCTGGTCTGCCGGGAACGCCTGCCTGGCCTGGCTGGTTGGCAGCGTCAGGTGCCATCGCTTCAAACCACCGAGCAGGTCTGCCGGATGGGAGACCGCCGCCGTCTGGGCCCTTGCATCGGCAACCATGGTGATGCCGCCGGTGATCAAAACGGCCGCGATGGCCAGCGAAGGGACCCACGGGCCCGCTGCCTGTCTCGAAAACATGTTCTGCCTCCAGTAATCGTGCGCAAGAATGGATCGGGCTTCAAGCCAGGAAGCCCTGTCACGTCGCAGTCCAGGGCCCGTTGCCGAAGATGCTGCTGGCATTAGTATAACGTTACACCAATCGTTTGACAATAGCGACGTGAGGTCACGGCACAGGGCCGGACTGCCAGGTCGACACCGCCGACCTCGGCCTGCCGCCGCTTGCACGAAGCCGCAGCTTCCGTCATCCGTGCACGCCGGCACAAGCGGCAGGGCGCCGTCGGCAGCGGGCAAGAAAAAAGCCCGCCAAGGCGGGCTTCGACGCGGCTCGGGAATAGACCCGGCAACTCAGCGGCGGTTGCGGCGGCGCACGAAGGTGCCGACCATCAACAAGCCACCCAGCATCATCGCCACACTGGCAGGCTCCGGTACGGGAGCGGCGGCGAGATACTGAACGTTGACGTTGCTGAAATCGAGCCCGTTGTTGAGTTCGCCGACCACGCTGGAAGAACCGAAGGTACTGGAGCCCACCTGGAATGCCAGCACATCGAAGCTCGACACGATGCCGGTGAGATCGGTCGCCGTATGCGAACTCAACTGGGTTGCGCCACTGAACAACGCACCGGTGATGTCCAGCGTATCGGCACCGGTCCGCGTCAGCGACAGGACACCGGTATAGGAGGTGTTTGCGGCGAACGTATAGGCGGCGCCACCACCACCCAGAAACGAATAGTCGCCGGTTGCCGCCATCAGTTGACCGGAACCGAGCGTCGTGCGCTCCCGGATGGAGATGTCCTCTCCGCCTGCGGTGAGGTTGACGTCCATGTCCACCATGTAACCCGTCACGTTGTGGTACAGCGCATTCGGCGTGCCTGAGGATGCGGCAAGGTCTGCCGCCAGCGAACCGGAACTGCCGGCGGAGTTGAACAACCCGACGCGGAATGCCGCCGACTTGTTGACGCCGATCGTCGCGGGGGTGTTGAAGGTGAAGGTTGCCGTCAAGGTGTCGCCCACGTTCAACGACTGCGCGGAGAAGGTTCCGTGAATGCCGCGACCCGAGCCGCCGGAGACCAGCCCCAGATAACCCGAGCCGACTTCGATCGCGGTGCTGCTGGTCGAGGTCCACCAGTCGGTATCCAGCGCGTCTACGCCGTTCGTGCGACCGGCGTCGACCCAGCTGTCGTTGACGATGACTGTTGCGGAAGCCATCGCCGGCGCCAGGACGGCGGCCAGGAATATCGGAATGAGACGTTTCACTGCTTTCACTGCTTTCTCCTTCAATCGTTGTTTTCTAAGCGGTTCCCGCCGCCGGGATGCACCCGATGGCAGGGATTCATGAACTGGGCTGCATGACACAAGAGACAGACATTCGGCGGCAGGCTCCTCCTTTCTGCGGTCGTTCATCGGGGGAAACAGGCATTGCAATCCGATCTCGTAGCCGTCCACGACCGGGCTGATGCACGCCAAATTCAGTATAACGATACATTAAATTTCTGACAATAGTCGTTCAACTGAGGGCGAAGCCTGCACGGGTTACGCCGCGCGAGCGCCCCGGGAAACGGTCGATTCCGTATTCGGCAACGCCTTCGACAACCCTGCGCCGAGGCGTCCGACACAGAAAAGTACGACCCGATCTGCCCTCACACGACGATGGAAGAAGTTGGAATTTCCGCCTCCTCCGAGTGAAAACGGGGTCGATCGTGCCGACACCGGGCCAGCGACGACCCGTGCCGCTCCTGCCGGGACGGCGCCGCGACGCGGACGCACGGTCGGCCCGGCCAGTGCCAACGAACGGCTATCCCCGGCAGCCCCAAACACCGACAAAGATCAAAATCCAAGGGTAATTACTGATGTATCGATACACCGATAACCCATACGATCCTCGGCAGGGCGGCTGAACGCATCCAGCAAACCCCATGCGTGCACGCACGCTGGTGTTGGATTGCGCCGGCCGCAGTTCATGGCCAAGCCAGATATGGCGAGGCACTACAGGAGTCACAGCATGTTCAGATCCCGATCCCGATCCCGCACCCTGGCGGCAAGCGCCGTACTTGTGTCGCTGGCGTTCTGGGGCGCCAGCGAGAGCTTCGCCGCCCCGAGGGCTCCGCGGTCGCCGCCGCCACGGCCCGCACCGGCCCCGCCTCCGTCGTCCGATGTCCGACTGCCCTGCACCAAGCTGGCCACGTCGTCGACCGCATCGAGCGTCATCGGCGGCGCCGTGGCCGGCGACGTGATCTGCCTGTCCGGCAACTTCAGTTCCGGCGTGACCATTTCGGGCAAGTCGGGCACCCCCACCGCGCCGATCACGATCCAGGCGAGCACGGTCCTGGGCACCACGCTGCATTCGATGGAAGTCAAGAACAGCCCCTACGTGATCGTGCGCGACTTCGTCTTCAGGTCCCGGGCGAGTACCTTCCTCAAGCTGACGGG
This sequence comes from Burkholderiaceae bacterium, assembly GCA_041581405.1. Taxonomy (GTDB): domain Bacteria; phylum Pseudomonadota; class Gammaproteobacteria; order Burkholderiales; family Burkholderiaceae_C; genus CAISIP01. The sequence goes on along the minus strand of JBFIDI010000363.1, from coordinate 1,752 downwards.
TTCGAGCCATGTCAAGGTCCTGCGCAACGACTTCGACCACAGCAACTCGGCGGTCGGTGGTGCGATCTCGCAGACGGCGCTGGTCGCCACGGCCCTGGTGGTCGAGGATCAGAACGACGTGGTCACGTCGTCCACCACGAGCAACGACATCGAGATCGCCTACAACAGGTTCCACGACCATCTGTTTACCGGCAACGACGGGGTCAGCCGCAAGAGCGGCAGCTTCATCAAGACCCAGGTCGACGACGGTGTCGCCGGCACCTCGGTGATTTCGCAACGCCTGCACATCCACCACAACCACTTCCAGAACATGGCGCCGCACATCAGCGCCGGCCAGACGGTTCCGGATGGCGACTCGGATCGCGAAGCCATCGTGTTCGGCACGTCCGATTCGGCGCAACTGGTCACCAACCACATCGTGGAGCACAACCTGTTCGAGGACTGCGACGGCGAGAACGAAATCATCACGGTCAAGACGTCGAACAACATCATCCGCTACAACACGTTCAGGAACTCCTTCGGCTCGTTGTCGATCCGGTTCGGCAACGGGACCGAGGCATATGGCAACTACTTCTTCGGCGAAGGCGCGGGCGAACAGGTCACGGACCCCAACTACCAGACCGGCGGCATTCGCGTCTACGGCACGAACCACAAGGTCTACAACAACTACATGCAGGGCCTGACCGGCACCAGCTGGCGCCTGCCCATCCTGGTCGACGCAGGAGATTCGGACAGTGCCTCCACCAGCGGCCACCAGCGCCCGCAATACGTCGAAGTCACCAACAACACCATCGTCGACAGCGCCGGTGGCATCAACGTGGGCAGCAGCAACTACAGCAGGCAGCCGAGAAACAACCGGATTGCCAACAACCTGGTCATCGGCGGCGCCGGCAACCTCGTCTTCGACAAGGGCGAGTCCACCAACACCTGGCAAGGCAACATCGTCTACAACTCCGGCCTCGCGGTGGAAGTGGCGGGAACCGGCAAGACCAGTGGCCAGGTCCTGCTCGGCAACCCGGCCATGGTCGGCACGAACAAGAACGGCTACGACGTGCAAACGCCCAGTGCCGGCAGCATCGCCGTGGATGCCAGCGTCGGCACCTATACCTACGTGATCTACGACATCGACGGTGAAGGCCGACGCAACCCGGATGTCGGCGCCGATGAATATTCCGCCAGTCCGACGCTCGTGTTCAAGCCCTTGCAGCCCACCGACGTCGGTCCCGGCACGCCCTAACACCGAAGCGCCCGACCCGCATGACCGCGCTCAGCCACTGCAACCCGGGACCCGGCTCCGCCGGTCGACGGGCCAGGCTGTCCGGCCGTGACGGCCACCATCCGTCGATCCGTCGGCTTGCGTCCCGGCGACGGGAGCCGTGAAGCGCGGCGGCGGGCAATCCGGATACAGACACCCAACCCCAGAGGACCTCATGCGACATCTCATCTACAACCTGGCCGGTGCCGCCGCACTGGCGCTGCTGGCACCCTCGGCATCTGCACTGGTGCTCGACTTCGACGACCTGACCGGCACGCAGTTCTTCACCGCCCCCTACCACGGCTTCACGTTCGAGGCCTATACCGGCACCCGGACCGACCCCTGCCCGCAGTGCCGCGGTTCGTGGTACTGGTCCGACGACAACGCCGATCCGGTGCCGTATTCCAGTTCGCCCAACACCAGCATTTCCACCGACTACGACAGCGCACTGTCCATCGACGTCAGCAACTCGCTGTCGATCAAGTCGGCCACGCCGT
>JBFIDI010000362.1:0-6079 GCA_041581405.1 Burkholderiaceae bacterium | reverse complement strand
GAAGGCCGAGGACTATTTCGCCAAGTCGGCCAAGCAGGATCCGGAAGATACCCGCTCGCGCACGGCCTTGGCGCTGACTCACCTGGCAGGTGGAAAGGATGGCGGATTCGGCGAACTGCAGGCGGTTGCCGCCTCCGACAGCGGCGTGACCGCCGATCTCGCCTTGATCAGCGTGCATCTGCGCCGCGGTGAGTTCGACAAGGCCTTGGCCGCGATCGCCACGCTCGAGAAAAAGCAGCCCGGCAAACCGCTGGCATCGAACCTGCGCGGCCGCACCCTGCTGGCCAAGAAAGACCTGGCCGGTGCGCGCAAGGCGTTCGAACAATCGCTGGCGCTGGATCCAGTCTATTTCCCGTCGGTCGCAAGCCTGGCGGCGCTCGACCTTGGCGACAAGAACATCGACGCGGCCCGCAAGCGCTTCGACGCTGTATTGGCCAAGAGCCCACAGCATCCGCAGGCGTTGTTGGCATTGGCTGAACTGCGCGCGCGCGAGGGAGGCTCGAAGGCGGACGTGGTGGAGTTGATCAACAAGGCGGTTACCGCCAATCCGACGGAGAAAGTGCCCCGTCTGTTACTGATTGACTTGCACCTGCGTGTGAGGGATTACAAGCTTGCCTTGTCGGCCGCGCAGAATGCCGTCGCGGCCATCCCGGACAATCCCGAATTGCTTGATGCATTGGGGCGGTCGCAACTGGCCTCCGGCGACAGCAACCAGGCCTTGATCAGCTACAACAAGGTCGCAAGCCTGGTGCCGAATTCGCCGTTGCCGTATATGCGTATTGCCGAGCTGCATATGCAGGCCAAGGACAAGACCGCGGCGGCCCAGAACCTGCGCAAGGCACTCGAAATCAAGCCGGATCATCTGGATGCCCAGCGCGGGTTGATCCTGCTGGCCATGGATGCCAAGAAGTACCCGGATGCGGTCTCCATTGCCCGTACCATCCAGAAGCAGCGGCCCCAGAGTGGTCTGGGTTATCAGTTCGAAGGCGATGTGGCCGCCATGCAAAAGAACTGGGCCGCGGCTGGCGATGCTTACCGTGCAGGACTCAAGCAAGGCACGTTCCCTGAATTGGCCGTCAAGTTGCATTCGGTTCTTCTGGCCAGTGGCAAGACAAACGACGCCGCCACTTTCGTGGCAAGCTGGTCCAGGGACAACCCGAAAGAGCCCATCTTTCCGCTTTACCTGGCGAACCAGGCCATGACGCGTGGGGATTTTGCCGCAGCGGAGAAGATCTATGGCGACGTGATCAAGTTTGCCCCGGACAACGCGGTCGCCTACAACAATCTGGCGTGGGTTACGGGCAGGCTAAACAAGGATGGTGCGATCCCGCTTGCCGAGAAGGCTATTGCGCTAGTACCCGATCAACCGGCGTACATGGACACACTGGCGATGTTGTTGTCCGACAAGAACGACTACGCGAAGGCCCTGGAATGGCAGAACAAGGCGGTCGCCCTGCAACCGCAGAACCCCAACTACCGGCTCAACCTCGCCAAGATCCACATCAAGGGCGGCAAGAAGGATCTCGCGCGCCAGGAACTCGACGGGTTGGCCAAACTGGGTGACAAGTTCCCCGCGCACAAGGAAGTCGCCGAGTTGATCAAGTCACTTTGAACCTCGCTGCCCGACTTCGCCACCTTCCTCATGTGTCTGCAACCATGCGAGGTTTCCTGATGCGGTCCGACGATTCGGCTTCGGCGGGCGGCGCGGGCGGGTTTTCCGGCCGCCGGATCTTTCTTGGTGCAGCGGCGGCCGCGCTGCTCATGGCCGGCCCGAGTGCCCGTGCCGACCTTCCCGACACGGTGGCCCGCGTCAAGCCTTCGGTTGTTGTTGTCGGCACCTTTCGCGCAACCGACAGCCCCCGCTTCCGCATGCGCGGCACCGGCTTCGTCGTGGCCGACGGCAATCATGCCGTCACCAACGCCCATGTATTGCCCGAGGCCACCGAGAACATGGCCGGCATGACGGTTGTGGTGCAGGTGCGCCGGCCCGGTGGCGATCTGTCGATGCGTCAGGCCACGGTGTTGCAGGTCGATCGGGTCCATGATCTCGCGCTGATGCGTTTCGAGGGCGCGGCGGCGCCGGTCATGCAGGTGGGTGATTCGGGGGCGGTGCGCGAAGGCCAGGCCGTGGCTTTCATGGGGTTCCCGATCGGTGGCGCGCTGGGTTTTTCCCCCGTGACCCACCGCGCGCTGGTCTCCTCGATCACGCCGGCCGCGATGCCCACGCCGACCGCGCGCCATCTCAATGCGGCGACGATCCGCAGCGTGCGTGCGGGCCCGTTCGACATCTTCCAGCTCGATGGCACGGCGTACCCGGGCAACAGTGGCGGTCCCTTGTTCGACCCGGAGTCCGGTGCGGTGCTCGGGGTCGTCAACATGGTGTTCATCAAGGGCTCGCGCGAGTCGGCGCTGAGCCAGCCCTCGGGCATCAGCTACGCGATTCCGTCGCGATTCGTCGCCGAGCTGATCGAAGACGGGCTGCGCAAATAGGCGTGCCGGAGGTCAGTCCTCCAGGAACCGCGTCGCGTTCTCCAGGTCTTCGTGCGTGATGCCGGTGTTCAATGCGCCGACGAACTTGCGCCAGGCCAGGTCCGGTTCTGCCAGCGTGAACCCGTAGAAGATCTTGCCCCCCGAGGCCCGGCCGCGCACGGCCATGGCACGGACCGTCGACTGCTCGTTGTTGCCGAGTTCGACCGTCGCGTCGCCCCAGACCCGGATCGGTATCTCCGAGTCGGCATGTGCCAGAAACCCGAAGACCGACAGCTCCACCACCCGCAGGCTGGTGACCAGCGGCTTGTTGTCTTCGGTCTGCACCAGGAAGTTGCCGGGGCACTTGAGCGAATACCGCTGGTGCTGGCGCAAGTGCTTGCCGCTCTTGGGCGGGTCGGTCATCTTGGGCAGCATCTTCTGGTGCTGGGGCTGGTCGTAGATCGCGTGCAGCAGCATCTTCTCGCGGTTGGTCAGGTGCTCGAACACCTGGGTGCGCTGGTTGAAGAAGTAGTCCAGCAATTCGGTGGTCATCACCGGGTCGTTGGTCGTGTGGTAGCGCCGTTGCGGCAGCTGGATATTGGGCAGCTCGGTGCGCACGAAATAGTCGTACAGGTTCTTGCGGCGCGGCTTCCTGCCGTAGGTGTCCTTGTACTTGCGTGGCGCGGTGCGCAGGTCCAGCGTCGCACCCACGGCCGGCGCACCGTTGGCGAAGTCGTAGTTGTCGACCTTGTTCTCGGCCAGGCGCTTGAAGAACAGCAGCGACTCGTACATCTCGATGCGGTTGGGGTGTACCGCGATCACCAGGTGCCGGGTGTCGAAGAAGGTCGTGCAGTACTCGTACATGAACTTCATCAACGGGAACAGGATGGCGCCGCCGGTCTTACGGAAGTCCGGGTGCACCGCCAGCGCCGACACTTCGGCGATCTTGCCGCCGCGCGCGCGCACCGCCTTCAGGTCGAAGATGGCCTGCAGCGGAAAACCGAAAACGCTCTCGCGGATCAGCGACAAGGTGCCCACCACCTCGCCGTCGAACTTGGCGCACAGGGTGGTCGTGGTCGGCAGCGCATGGTAGATCGTCGCGCGCAGCCCGGACGGCGCCGGCTTCATGAAGCCGCTGCTGACGTAGGCGTCGTGCAGCAGCTTGAAGCAGGCCTCGAGTTCCTCCTGGGTCTCGGCGATCTTGAGCACCAGGCGCTTGTCGGGGGCCGGGTCGCAATCGACGAAGGAGCGGAAGATGGCGAACCGCACCGAACGCGGGAACAGCGAGAACGCCTTGCGCAGGCCTTCGCGCCACGCCTTGCGGATGTTGGCCAGCAGCGACCGCTTTTTCACATATGTCTCCTCGCCGCGTGCTGGTCCGTGCCTGTGGTCGGTCCCGCTCCCAGGCGGCCGACCGCATCAGCGACCGTACATATCCTCGAACCGCACGATGTCGTCTTCACCCAGGTAGGTTCCCGACTGCACCTCGATCATCTCCAGCTGCACACGCCCCGGGTTCTCGAGACGATGGGTCGTACCCAATGGAATATAGGTCGATTCGTTCTCGGACACCAGAAAGCTCTCGTCGCCCCGTGTCACCCTGGTCGTGCCGCTGACGACGATCCAGTGCTCGGCGCGATGATGGTGCATCTGCAACGACAGGGTACCACCGGGCTTGACCACGATGCGCTTGACCTGGAACCGGGCGCCGGCATCGACGCTGTCGTACCAGCCCCAGGGCCGGAAGACCTTGCGGTGGGTCTGGCCCTCGAGCCGTCCGCCCTTCTTGAGCGCATCGACCACCTTCTTCACGTCCTGGGTGTGGTCCTTGTGCGCGACCAGCACGGCATCGGGGGTCTCCACGACCACCAGGTCGCTCACGCCCACGCAGGCCACCAAGCGGTTGTCCGCCAGAGCCAGCGTGTTGCGGCAATCGTGCAGCATCACGTCGCCCTGGCCGACGTTGCCATCGGCGTCCTTGGGCAATACCTTCCACAAGGCGTCCCAGGCTCCCACGTCGGACCATCCGGCCTGCAGCGGAATCACGACTCCGGTCGGCAAGCCGGCCAGCGCGTCGGCACGCTCGCGACCGCTGGTGGTCAGGCGTTCCATCACGGCGTAGTCGATCGAGTCCGACGGGCAGGCCGCAAATGCCGCCTTGTCCACCCGCGCGAAATCGCCATCGCGCGTCACGCCGTGCCAGGCCTGTTCGCAGGCACCTAGGATGTCGGCGCGGCAGCGGCCGATCGCCGCCAACCACACCGACGCACGCAGCATGAAAATGCCGCTGTTCCACAGGTAGGAGCCTTCGTCCAGATAGGCCTGCGCCGTTTTCAGGTCCGGCTTCTCGACGAAACGCGCGATCAGCCGTGCCGATGACGACGCCTCGCCGCCACCGCCGTCGGCCGGCACGCCGGCGCCACTCTGGATATACCCGTAACCGGTCTCCGGCGCGTCCGGCGTGATGCCGAAGGTCACGACCATGCCTTGCGCGGCCAACTGTGCACCCTGGCGCACCGCGGCGCAATAGGCGTCGGTGTCCAGGATCACGTGGTCGGCCGGCATGACCAGCAACACCGGGTCGCCGGCATCGTCGGCCTGCGCTGCCAACGCCGCCAGCGTCAGGGCCGGTGCGGTGTTGCGGCCGGTCGGCTCGAGCACGATGGTGCCGGGCTTGCCCATCAGGCGCAACTGCTCGGCAATCACGAAGCGGTATTCCTCGTTGCACACCACCATCGGCGCAGCCAGGTCGGCGCCGATGCCGTCGGTGCGCCGCACGGTGGCCTGCAGCAGCGAGTCCTCGCCGATCAGCGGCAACAACTGCTTGGGGTATTTTTCGCGCGACAGCGGCCACAACCGTGTGCCCGAGCCGCCAGACAGGATGACCGGCTGCACCCGTGCAGCGGTCGGCGCAGGTGTTTGCGCAGTCACCATGAGTCGTTCCTCGAATCAGTCATATCAACCACGGGCATCGCCCCAGCGCAGCTCGGCCGTCTCGTCGCCCTGGTACAGCGTCTTGCCGAAGCGGTTCACGCAGTATTCGGGCGACGCGATCATGTCCTCGAAACACATGCCGGCGCCGATGCGCGTGTATTCGAACAGGATGCTCCGCCGCACCGTGGCCCCGGCGCGCAACGTGGAGCCGTGTCCGATCCAGGCCGGTCCGACGATGCTGGCGCCCGGTTCGATACACACGCTCGAACCGATATAGACCGGTCCCTGGATGTCCACTTCGTCCCACGGAATGCGCGTATTGATACCCACCCAGACGCCGGGTCGCACTTCGCGCCCGGGCATGTTCATCTGCGCCACGTCACCCCGCAGCACCCGCTGCAGCACCGACCAGTAGTCGCTGACCCGGCCGATGTCGATCCAGTTGAAGAAACGGCTTTGCGCAAAAAACGGCAGGCCCTCGGCCACCAGGCTGGGGAAGAGCTGCGAGCCGATGTCGTACACCTGCCCGGTCGGAATACGTTCGAGCGCGGCCGGCTCGAAGATGTAGATGCCCGTGCTCGCCAGCGTGGAGCGCGCCTCGGCGGGTTCGGGTTTTTCCTGGAACGACTCGACCCGGCCGGCCTTGTCGGCCACGACGATGCCGTAGTTCTTCACG
>JBFIDI010000361.1:0-6105 GCA_041581405.1 Burkholderiaceae bacterium | reverse complement strand
GGTGGCATGGGCGGCATGGGCATGTAATTGCCGGTCGGCCTGCTGCGTCGGGTGCCCAACGGTGCCCGACACCAGCCAGCTACGAAAAAACCCCGCAAGCGCAAGCTTGGCGGGGTTTTTTCATGGGCCGCGGGAATGGCCGGTCGAACCGGCCCGCATCAGGCGACCAGGGCTGCCGGACGTGTCACCGCGTTGTCGTCGTTGGCCGCCACCACCTGCACGTCGGCATGGACGGTTTCGGTCATGAAACCCAGCAGGCGATTCTTCGTCGCCTGCCAGGCCTCCTTGGCGCCCGTCACGTCGAGCGCCAGGATCTGGTGCGGCAAGCCTCCGGCGCTGGCCAGCGGCACCCATTCCCCGCCTTCGAAGACATCCTTGAATCCCAGGCTGCGGTAGTTGCGGATCAGCGCCGCCGAACGCGCACCGATGACCATCCAGCGCACCTGGGTGGCCAGGCAATACTGGTAGCTGGCCTTCATCAGCAACAACTTGACGACGTTGCTGGCGCCCGCCACGACGGCCAGGCGCGAGATCTGGGCGCGTGGTCGGTTGGCCAGCCATTCGGGCAGGTGCAGGCTCGACTCGAGCGTCAGCGGACCGAAACCGCTGACCTGGATGCGCGCCGTTCCCAGGCATTCGCCCGTGGCCTGGTCGCGGCACACCAGCACCACCGTGCCTTCGGCACGGTCCAGCGGCTCGACTTCGGCGAACTGCGGGCCCAGTGCGGCATCGTGGTGGCCATAAGCGGCGGCGCGCACGGCGCACGCGTCGCGGAAATCCTGATCACTGCTGGCCAGGCGAACGAGAAAGCCCAAAGTGGATGTTTGCATGAGTATGGTTCCTGAGAGTTGAGGTGGAGGGGTGTTGGCATCGGATCACGATCGTCCCGATTCGGTATATCGAAACATTAGCATTGACTGGTGAAACCAATCAACGGAAAAGACGAGCGACACACGCGCAGCTCCGGCACAGTCGGAAATTAGCGACATCGATCGCACCCGGGGCAGGCTTCGCCCCGGGCTGCAGCCGTTGCCGTGGCCTTCGGAGGCCGGATCAGACCGGCGGGAGAATCAGTTGGGACTCGACCTGCGCCGCGGATTCAAAGCGAATCCCGTGCCAGCCACGCTCCTGCGCCACGGTCACGTTGGCGGCAAGGTCGTCGACGAACACGGTGCGCGCCGGCTCGAGGCCGAAACGCGTCTCCAGCAAGGCGTAGATGGCGGGATCGGGCTTGGTCAGTTGCACGTCGCCGGAGAACACCCCGCCATCGAACCAGCGCAGGAAAGCATGGCGGTGCTCCAGCACCCGGGCGAACGGGGCCGGCATGTTGGACAGGTAATACAGGCGTACGTCGCCACGCTGCTCGCGCCGCGTGTGCAGGCGGGTCAGCAGTTCCAGCGTATCGGGTATCGGCGTCAGGCGCTCCCCGATACCGGACATCAGCGTCGACATGTCCTGGTGTGGCAGCGCCAGCCGCCGCGCGGTACGCTCGATCACATGGTCGAGCGCCAGCGCGCCTCGGTCGAACGACACCCAGTCGTCGTGGTGAAAGATGTCGTGCGCCAGCGCCCGCGCCGCCTGCGGCGTTGCCGCCTGGGACGGAAACCGCTCGGCCACCAGCTGGTCGGGCCGCCAACTGAACAACACCGCGCCGAAATCGAACACCACATCGGTTGTCATGCGTTCTCCTGCTCGCCGGCACGCAGCGCCTGTCGCATGCGTGGCGCGAGCGCCGAAGGCGATGTTCGCACAAGACGGAGCCGCTGCGCCCCATGCCAGCGCGCGCAGCGCCACAACGCGCGTGCCAGCGCCTGCAGCAGTTCGTCGTCGGCGTCCACGCCCGGCTCCAGGAACAGGGATTTGAGTTCGAACAGGCCCTGCTCGCGATGCGCCTTCGCGTCGAGCCGGCCGACCAGTCGACCGCGATGCAGCAGCGGCAACACGAAATACCCGTAGACACGCTTGTCGGCCGGCGTGTAACACTCGATGCGATAGTCGAAGCCGAACATCGCCGAGGCGCGTTCGCGGTCCCACACCACGGGATCGAACGGCGACAACACGGTGGTGTGTGTCGCCTGCAGCCGCCCGCGCTGCGCCTGCCGCAGCAACGGCAGGTGATCGGCATGCACGTAGGCCGGCCGCTCCCACCCGTCCACGGCGACCCGCACCAGGCGTCCGTCGTCCACCCGCGCATCCAGGTCGGCATCGCGCAACCGCGGCTTCATCCGGAAATAGTCGTGCACCCAGCGCGCCTGCGTGATGCCCAGCGCACGGACCGCTGCCTCGACGAACGCGTCCTGCACGGCGACGGGATCGGGCAGCACCTGCGCGCCCACTCCCGGATGCACCCGCTCGGCCAGGTCGTAGACCCGTTGAAACCGATCGCGCCGCGCCACCATCAGGTCGCCGCGCGCGAACAAGGCCTCGAGCCAGCGTTTTTCGTCCTTCCAGCCCCACCAGCCGCCACTGCGCCCGTCGGTGCGGGTGAAGTCCGCCGACCGCACCGGCCCGTTGTCGCGCACATGATCGAGCAGGCGCGCCAGGTGCGCCTGCTGCTGCGTGTCCCCGGCGCGCCCCAGTGCCACGCCCCAGTGCTGGCGCGTGGCGCGGTTGTGGCTGCGGTGCAGCGCCAGCTGCGCGGTCGGCGCGAAGCAGGCCTCGTGGGCCCAGGTCTCGAACACGTGGCCGGCCGCCAGCGCCTGGTCGAGCCAGGCCATCGGATAGTCCCCCAGGCGCGAGAACAGCACCAGGTAGGGACTGCGTGCGACGACATGGATGGTGTCGATCTGCAGCAGCTCCATGCGCCCGATGCAGCGCCGCACAGCGGCTGGTGTCGCCGCGCGGGTCGCCGGCCGCAACAAGCCCTGGGCGGCCAGATGCAGGTTGCGCGCCTGTTGCAGCGACAACACTGGCGCGCGGGCGCCCGGCATCACGGCCGCGTACGCAGGCGCCGCAACAAGCCGGCCGTGGAGCCGTCCAGGCCGGCGACGTCGCCGCTGGCCAGCCGCGGCGCGATCGCCTTGGCCAGCACCTTGCCCAGTTCCACGCCCCACTGGTCGAAGCTGTTGATGCCCCAGATCGAGCCGCTGACGAAGACCCGATGTTCCTGCAGCGCGATCAGGGCGCCCAGGCTGGCCGGGTCGAGTTCGTCGAGCAGCAGGAAGGTGCTCGGGCGGTTGCCGGTGAAATGCCGGTGGCCGCCGGCGTCGGACTGCCCGACCATCAGCGCCTGGGCCTGCGCCAGCGCATTGGCCAGCAACAGGTCGTGGTGGCCTTCGAGCGTGTGGCGCGGAGTCTTCACGGCGACGAACTCCACCGGCACCACGCCCGTGCCCTGGTGCAGCTGCTGGAAATACGCATGCTGGCCATTGGTGCCCGGTTCGCCCCAGAGCACCGGAGCGGTGTCGAACGGCAGCGTCTCGCCCTGGGCATCGACCCGCTTGCCGTTGCTCTCCATCTCCAGCTGCTGCAGGTAGGCCGGCCAGCGCGCCAGCGCGCTGTGGTACGGGGCGATGCTGCGGCTGGTGAAGCCGCAGAAGTTGCGATACCAGATGTCGATCAGCGCCAGCCGCACCGGCAGGTTGCGTTCGAGCGGCGCGGTGCGGAAGTGTTCGTCCATCTCGTGGGCGCCACCCAGGAAGGCGCGGAAGCCGTCGGCGCCGATGGCGATCGCGATCGGCAGGCCGATCGCCGACCACAGCGAATAACGCCCGCCGACCCAGTCCCAGAAACCGAAGGTGGTGGTGATGCCGAAACGGTTGGCGGCCTCGACGTTGGTCGTCAGCGCGCAGAAATGGTGCGCGATGTCGCTGCCGCCGTGCGCCTCGAACCAGCGCTTGGCCGACGCCGCGTTGGTCATGGTCTCGATGGTCGTGAAGGTCTTGGACGCGATCAGGAACAAGGTGCCCGCCGGGGTGAGGTGGCGCAATGTCGCATCGAGTTCGTGGCCGTCGACGTTGGACACGAAATGCAGCCGCTTGCCCGCCTGCGCGAATGCGTCGAGCGCACGCACCGCCATCTGCGGCCCCAGGTCGGAGCCGCCGATGCCGATGTTGACGACGTCGGTGATGGCCGCATCGCCGCGGACCTGCTCGGCATAGGCCAGCATCGCATCGAGTGTCTCGTGCACCAGGGCCAGGTCGGGCTCCATGTTCGCGCCGGCGGCCGGCCGGGGCGTGCGCAGCAGCACATGGCGTACCGCACGCTGCTCGGTGTTGTTGATCGCGTCGCCGGCGAACATCGCGTCCCGATGCCGGGTGACACCACATTCGCGGGCCAGTTGCAGCAGGCCTTGTTCGATGCTGGCGTCGATCAGGTTCCTGGACAGGTCCGCGAACACATGCGGGGCCTGCTGGCTGAATGCATCGAAGCGCCCGGCATCGGCGTCGAACGCCTTGCGCAGGTCGATGTGGGAGGCCTCGCCGGCGCGGGCCACGCGCAGGGCGCTCCAGGCGGCTGTCCGGTCGCAACGGGTGCGTTCTGTCATCGGGATCTTCTCCACGGGTGTGCCGCTCACGCGGCGAGCAGCAGTTTCTCGAGCTTGACCGCATCGGCGCAGAAGGCCCGGATTCCCTCGGCCAGCTTCTCGGTGGCCATGGCGTCTTCGTTGAGCGCGAAACGGAAGCTGGCCTCGTCGTGCTGCACCGGCGCCAGGTCGAGTTGCTGCGCCGCGGCAGGATCGAGCACCCGCGGCAAGGCGGCATCGGACTTGGCCAGCGTGGCCAGCAGGTCGGGGCTGATGGTCAGCAGGTCGCAGCCGGCCAGGGCCTGGATCTGGCCGACGTTGCGGAAACTCGCACCCATGATCTCGGTCTTGATGCCGAATTTCTTGTAGTGGTTGTAGATCGCACGCACCGACTGCACGCCGGGGTCGTTGGCGCCGGCATGGGCGGCCTCGTCCCACGCGGCGCCGGCCGATTTCTTGTACCAGTCGTAGATGCGCCCGACGAAGGGCGAGATCAGCTGCACCTTGGCCTGGCCACAGGCCACGGCCTGGCAGAACGCGAACAGCAGCGTCAGGTTCGTGTGGATGCCCTTCTGCTCGAGCTTGGCCGCCGCCTGGATGCCCTCCCAGGTGGCAGCGACCTTGATCAGCACCCGGTCCACGTGGATGCCTTCGCCCTGGTACAGGTCGATGATGTGTTGCGCCCGCGTGTAGGTGGCATTGGTGTCGAAACTCAGCCGGGCATCGACCTCGGTCGACACGCGGCCCGGCACCACCGACAGAATCTCGCAGCCGAAGCGCACCAGCAGGCGATCCATGATGTTGTCCAGCGGCTCGCCGCGATGCCGGTCCACCACTTCCTGCAGCAGGTGCCGGTAGTCGGGCATGCCGACCGCCTTGAGAATCAGCGACGGATTGGTGGTCGCATCCTGCGGCTTGAACTGGGCCAGTTGCTTGAAGTCACCGGTGTCGGCGACCACGGTGGTGAATTGCTTGAGGGCATCGAGTTGGTTCATGGGGGCTCCAAGGGCATGAATCTGTTGCGCGGGCGACATGTCCCCACGGCTGTCTTGAATTATCGATGAAACAAAGTTACATTACTACCACCCATTTATGTAACTCTAGAACATGTCCTTCGATCTTGTCCTGTTCGGCGGCACCGGCGACCTCGCCTGGCGCAAGCTGATGCCCGCCTTGTTCCAGGCGTTCCGCCACGGCAGCCTGCCCGAGGGCGGGCGCATCATCGGCGTCGGCCGCGACAACCATTCCGACGACGAGTACCGCGCCCTGATCCATGCGCGCTTCGAGAAGGTGGAGCTGGACAAACGCCCCACCGAGGACGAGTTTGCCCGTTTTGCCGCCCTGCTGCATTTCCAGCGCATGGACCTGTCCGGCGAACAGGACTATCCGCGGCTGGCGCAGATCCTGCGCGATCGCAACGCCGACACCGTCGTCATGTACCTGGCCACGGCACCGGCCCTGTTCACCACGGTCTGCGAGCAACTCGCCGCGGTCGGCCTGAACACCGCCAACACCCGCATCGTGCTCGAGAAGCCGTTGGGCCACGACCTGGCCTCCAACCGCGCGATCAACCAGACCGTCTGCGGCATCTTCAGCGAGCGCCAGGTGTTCCGCATCGATCACTACCTGGGCAAGCCGGC
>JBFIDI010000360.1:0-6139 GCA_041581405.1 Burkholderiaceae bacterium | reverse complement strand
TTCTTTGTCGGTTTCTTACTCACATTTTTCGGCTACATCATCCTCATTTACCCCAGTCTCGCGAGTTGGACCTCTCCGGACCGGACCATTCTGCCTTTGACTACGGTGATCGGATGGTTTTATTCTGTGATCGTGTCTTGGCTCACAACCTTCCTCATCTTGGATAACTGGCCGTGGTCCGCGTTCGGGTCGCGCGCCAAGACCGCCATCGCAGCCCTCGTAGGGAACTTCGTCATTGGTACGGGGATTTACTTCGTCTTCCTCGCTCTCCTCAAGGGGTTCCTCGTGCCGGAGGATGCCCAAAGCAGCCTAGGGGCCGCGATCAACATCTGGCCAGCGCACCTCGGCGTTTGCATGTCTTTTTGGCTGATCTTCTGGGCCAACGTGGCGGGCAACCCACCGACCGGTCTCGGCCCCGTTGCCAACAGAGCGATCCGACTTGTCATCACCTACGGGTTGGCGATCGCGACTTTTATCGCCTACACACGTTGGTTCGCCGTTGGCGTGCTGCATGAAGCCAAAATCAGTCCTAGTTTCGGCGGTGATCCTCTGACATGGATGGACCTGATGATTTATGTAATGTTGATCTATGTTATCTACTTGGGATCTTATGGCCTGACCAAGAAGACATAGTGGATTTGCCCCGTTTCCACGGACAGTTATCGGCTTGATTCTCAAGCCGCGCGTGAATGCTCAATGAGCATCGGTGCAGGGTTATCCACCGGCGGCGTGGCGCATGCCACGCTGACGCCGACGGTGGGGAGCCCGTGTTTGACGCGCGATGGTCGAATGTTGTCGTCGGCCTGATGTTTCCTCTCGAAATTGGCGGGCGATAGATAGCCGATTCCGGAGTGCCGGCGACGCGGGTTGTACCAGCCGGCGCACGCACGTCAAGGTAGTTGTCGCCTCAGTCACGCAGCTTTCTGCTCGATATGTTGATTGCCAACAGCCGGGTTCAGCACCGAGTCACACTCCGGATTGAGGGTGACCACGCCGATGTGCGACCAGTCCCGCGTGTTGCCGGACCAGCGCGCTGGGTTGCGTTGTCTTGCCTGGGCGTACAACTGGTGCCGAGCCGCCAGGATGGCCCGGTCGGCGCCGGTGTGGCGCTGCTGCGGACTGACGTACCGGATGCCGCTGTGACGATGATCGACGTTCATACCAACGCACGAATTCATCCGCCCAGGCCCTGGCCGCCTCCAGGTTGGCGAAGCCCTGGGTGGGGAACTCGGGCCGGTATTTGGCCGTGCGGAACAACGATTCCGCATAGGCGTTGGCGTGAGCAGACAACTGCACCCGATGGTGCAGTTGGGCACCGTACCGTACGAATAACGCACCCGCATCACCCACTGTTTGGCCGGGAGTTCGACCTGGTCATGCATGGCTTGAACTGGCACGAGGACAGGGCCACCTTCCATGACGCCACGGGCCGTTTGCGCTCGGTGCCGGCGGTCTGGACCGACTTGATCGCCGAGGATCCCTTCAACACGATGGCTGCCGGTCGGGCCGCATTTCGAGTCCGGGAATTGCTCGATCTTGCACAGATGATCAGGAGATTGACGCCATGAGTCGACGCGCCTGGTGTAAAGCCAATTCTGTGCATAGTGTAATGTTGTTTATGTTCATCTCGCTGATTGGCTGTAGGAGTTCGGGGACAACAATCTACTTCAATCGCTCTATTCTCCTAGGCAATGCACTCAATCCACTTGACATTGGTTCAGATGTGCACATAATCGTACTTACATGTTCTGATCGACTTCACCATGCCGGAAGATCGAAGCAAGCAAGACAAGCTGGCCGTCCTGCAACAGCACGCCACGCTCAACCCCCGTCCGGATGGCGTCACGCACACGCTGTTCGCGACCGTCGAATTCTTCGATCCCCACGACCTGCTGCAGGTCAAGTACGAGATGTTGCGGCTGGTCAGTGTCGACAAGCGCCCGATCAGCGAGGCGGCCAAGGCCTGCGGTTTTTCACGCCCCGCGTTCTACCAGGCTCAGGCAGCGTTCGAGCAAGGCGGCCTGGCGGCCCTGATCCGCAACAAGCCCGGGCCGCATGGCGCCCACAAGCTTACGCCGGCAGTCATGCAGTTCGTGACCGAGGCGCGTATCGCCAACCCCGGCGTGCGCGCGGTCGACCTGGCCGAATGGGTGCGCGAGCGCTTCGGGGCACGGGTCCATCCGCGCAGCATCGAGCGACAGTTGCTGCGCAAAAAAAAACGGCGCTGAATTCAGCGTGCACTTCGCCGGCGCGTGCGCAGCGCAACGATGGCTTGATCGTTCGCTACGAGGAACTGCGCCGCCAAGTCCTCGGGCGCTACGGCGCGCACGGGCATGGCTTGGCGTTGCTCATGCGTCGTGGCATGAGTGCCTGGATGCAGGCATGGAGCCAATGCGTGGCGCCTGCGCCGCCGCCGGTTCCGACACAGGTGCCGAATGACCAGGAGACTTGTCCTGCGCAACTGCACAGAGAGGTGGCGACGATCTTGGCCAACATGGCTCTGTTTGCCCGTCAGGAGGTGATCGCATGATGAACGATCCGCATCAGAAAGTGCAGGCCAGCCACCTCAAGCGCAACGCCTACGTTTACGTGCGTCAGTCGACGCTGCGCCAAGTGCTGGAGAACACCGAGAGTACCAAGCGCCAGTATGGCCTGCGCCAGCGTGCGGTGGCGCTCGGCTGGGCCGAAGATCGCGTCATCGTGATCGACAGCGATCTCGGCCAGTCTGGTGCGTCATCGGACCGCGAGGGCTTCCAGCGCCTCGTGACCGAGGTCG
This sequence comes from Burkholderiaceae bacterium, assembly GCA_041581405.1. Lineage (GTDB taxonomy): Bacteria > Pseudomonadota > Gammaproteobacteria > Burkholderiales > Burkholderiaceae_C > CAISIP01. The sequence continues at coordinate 3,363 of JBFIDI010000360.1, read as the reverse complement.
GCATGGGGCATGCCGGCATCGTGCTCGGCTTGGAGGTCTCGCGTCTGGCGCGCAACTCGATGGACTGGCACCGGTTGCTCGAGATCTGCGCGCTGACCAATACATTGATTTGCGATGAAGACGGTGCGTACGACCCGGCGCACTTCAACGATCGACTGCTGCTCGGACTCAAGGGCACGATGAGCGAGGCCGAATTGCATGTGCTTCGGGCGCGCCTGCAGGGCGGCATCCTGAACAAGGCCCGTCGCGGTGAGTTGGAGATGCGCCCTCCCGTGGGCTTGACTTACAACAGCGAGGGTGTGCTGGGCCTGGATCCGGATCGCCAAGTGCAGCATTGCCTGCGGTGGCTGTTCGCGACGTTCGCGCGCACAGGTTCGGCCTGTGCCACGGTCAAGGCTGCGCGGCTCGAGCACCTGGTGTTTCCGCGACGCTGTCCCCAAGGCGCGCGCAGGAGAGAATTGCTCTGGGGCGAGCTCGATCACAGCCAGGTACTTCGCGTGCTGCACAACCCACGATATGCCGGCGCCTTCGTCTACGGTCGCCAACACGCGCAGCGCAACGTGGACGGCCTCGTTCACCTACAACGCGTGCCCCGCGAACAATGGTTCGCATTGATTCCCGATGCACACGCGGGCTACATTTCCTGGGACGAGTACGAGAGCAATCAGCGGCGACTTCATGAGAGCGCGCAGGCGATCGGCAGCGATCGGCACCGTGGTCCGCCGCGCGAGGGGCCCGCGTTGCTGCAAGGCATGGTGATGTGCGGGCGCTGTGGCCGACGCATGTCGATTGGCTATCACAGCGTAAACGGTAAGCTCTATCCCCAGTACAAGTGCATGCGCGAGCGCATTGAACATGCCGACGCGGTTTGCCAGATCGTTCCGGGAGCATGCGTCGATCGGGCTATTGGCGCCATGCTCGTCGAGGCGGTCAACCCGGTCGCGCTTGAGGTGACGCTGCAGGTGCAACGCGAGTTGCAGTCACGCCTCGAAGAAGCCGACCGCCTGCGACATGCTCAGGTTGAGCGCGCGCAGTACGAGTGCGAGCTGGCACAGCGCCGCTACATGCGCGTGGACCCCGACAACCGCTTGGTCGCCGATTCGCTGGAAGCGCATTGGAACGAGACGCTACGTGCCCTGAGCGAAGCGCACGAGGAATACGCGCGCCGCCGCGAGCAGGACGCGCACGAGTTGACGAACGAGCAACACAGCGCGATCCTGGCACTGGCATCTGACTTCCCGCGCTTGTGGAGCGACCCCGCTACGCCCGACCGTGAGCGCAAACGCATGGTCCGACTGCTGTTGGAGGACGTGACATTGAATCGCGGTGAACAGATCAACTTGCAGGTTCGCTTCAAGGGCGGTGCGTGCCGGACATTGCAAGTCCCACTGCCACTGCCCTCATGGCAAATGCGCCTGACGCCTGCAGCCGTCATCGGCGAGATCGACCGACTGTTAAACGACCACACGGTCCTGCAAATCGCGACCATCCTCAATGCGCGTGGAGTGAAGTCGGGAGGCGGCGTGTCGTTCAACTCTCGGCTCGTTACGCGTCTGGCGTTCACCTACCATCTCCAGCCACGCTATGACCGCCTGCGCGAGCGTGGGCTATTGACGATGCAAGAAATGGCTGAGAAGTTGCAGGTCACGACCACGACGGTCAAGAGGTGGCTGCAGCGCGGCCTGCTTCGTGCGCACCCATACAGCGACAAGAACGAATGCCTGTACGAGCCGCCGAACAATTATTCTCAGCACGCGACACTAGGCGCAAAGCCCGCATTGCACCCGCCGAAGTCAGGTCCCCGTACCAGATCGTTCGAAGGAGGTGCAGTATGAAGCGTAGTCCTTGTCATCACTGACGCGGGGCCGCGAGTACGACGGCTTGACGCCCAGCCATTGCAGCATCGCCAGCACCGTCGTGGCCTTCAGGGTAGAACCGTTGTCGCCGTGAAGCACGGGTTTGGTATCCATGGTGGCGATGCTCTCGGCCAGCGCCGTGCGGCGCACCAGGTGCACGGCATGGTCGGAGTCGTCACTGTCGTGCACCTCGGCGCCCACGATCTTGCGGCTGTACAGGTCCAGGTACAGGTGGAACCAGCGGCCCATCACATTGGCCGGCAGGCAGGTCATGTCCCAGCACCGAACCTGGCCGGGTGCGGTGGCGATGTGGGTCGCAAGGGGACGTTGACCTATGTCCGGTCTATTGCTGGAAAGCGGTAGAACCTCGGGCGATCCGGAAGGTTAAAAAGTTTCAGACCGCGCGCCGCGCCTTCGGCCCACTGAACACCTCTCGCAAGTGCCCCTCGAGCAAAAGCAGCGCCTCTGCTTTCTCCGCTATAAACTGATGCCGCTCATAGTGCTTCTGCTGCACTCCGCTGGTTCGACCGTGTGACAGCAACTGTGCCCTCTCAAGAAACTCCCTCCAAGTGATTGATTTGCAATGAATGTTTCAGGCCGCGATTTCGACTGGGATCATCTTCATTCCCAATTTGGCGTGGGCGGCGGCAATCAGGATGATAGGAGCGCGTCAATCAAGGTGAGAATTTTGGTGCGGGCGGGAGGGTGGAGGGCGTAGCCCGACAGCCTTCCGCCCGCACTGGCGACGAACTGCCCGAGGTGGGTGCTTGTCGGTGATCGCGGTAAGTCAGGTACGAAGGGGTTTCTCGATCTTGCGAGGGCCGTCCGTGCCTGGAAGTCACATCCACGATCATCAGATGAGGTTGTTCATGAAGCTCAGACTTTCCAAGGCGATGCCGGTCGCGGCAGCGCAGGCCGGAATCAGCGTCGCCACCGCTTACCGTATCGAGCACGACCCGCGACTGCCGTCCGACAAGAAGACCCCGCGTGCACGACGACGGCCCGATCCGCTCGTCGATTTCTTCGAGGCCGAAGTTGTCCCCTTTTGCTCAGCGCTCCCGGCATTCGGGCTGTGGCGATATTCGACGAGTTGCGGCGGCGCCATCCGGACCTCGCACCCGGCGTTCGTCGAACGCTCGAGCGGCGGATTCGCGCCTGGCGGGCGCTGAACGGCCAGGACAAGGAGGTGGTGTTCCGTCAGGAGCACGAAGCCGGTCGCATGGGGCTATCGAACTTCACCGAGATGGCCGACCTGGGCGTCACGGTGGTCGGCGCGCCACTGGACCATCGGCTGTATCACTTCAGGCTGGCCTGCTCCGGGTTCGAGCATGCGCACGTCATTCTCGGCGGCGAGAGCTATGTGGCGCTCGCCGAGGGGCTGCAAAACGCGTTGTGGGCGCTTGGCGGTGCGCCGCGAGAGCATCGCAGCGACAGCCTGTCGGCGGCGTTCCGCAATCTTGATGCCGATGCGCGGGAGGATCTGACCGCGCGCTACAACGCACTGTGC
>JBFIDI010000359.1:0-6148 GCA_041581405.1 Burkholderiaceae bacterium | reverse complement strand
GTCCCAGCGCTCGCCCACAGCATCGACATCGGCCGCGTTGCCCTGGCCGGCTTCGAGCCGGTGCAAGGCGTCCAGCGGCCGATGCAGCCCGGCCAGTTCGGCCAGGCTGCGGTGGTGGTGGCACGGTATACCGGCATCGTCTTGCGCCACATGCCGTACGCTGGCCATGATGTCGACCCGGCCGCGGCCGGGCGCAAGCAGGCCGGCGACGATGCGGCCCAGCGTGGACTTGCCGCAACCGTTGCGACCGATCAGCGCGACCGTTTCGGCCTGCAGGGTCTCGGTGATGTTGTCGAAAAGAACCCGTCCGTCGGGCAGGACGTGGCCGACTCCATGCAGGGAGATGCGGCGATCGGGTGGTGCAGCCATGCGAGGCTCCTGGTGCGAGGACACGGGACGACCGGGCCAACACAGGTGGCTCGGTCACGGTTGTCGGCCGTCCGGCGTTGCCGGGCGGCGTGTCTCACAGGCGCATGGGTGGAACTCTCCGATGCAAGTTGCAGGCTTGCGATTCTAGCGATGCGGCGCGCGCGCCACAACGCGGCTCAGCCCTGTTCCGCGGCGCGCAGCCTTCGGGCCAGGGCCTGCAGCAACTTCCAGGCGATGGTGCCGTTGCGCTCGACCAGCGGGCGGAACTCCCAGAACGTGAGTCCGTAACACACCAGGTCGGTGGCGGCGGTGACCGTGGCCGAGCGCGTGCCGCCGTCGATCAGCGCGATCTCGCCGAAATGGTCGCCCGGGCCGAGCGTGGCGATCTCGGTGCCGCCGTGCGAGACCGTCGCCTCGCCGGAGGCGATCAGGTAGACCGCCGCACCCCCCGAGCCTTCGACGATGACGGTCTCGCCGCGGGCGAAGCGCCGTTCCTTGAGCAATCGCGCGATCTGCTCGGCCTGGCGCCGGTCCATGTCGGCAAACAGGCCGACCCGTTGCAGGGCCGTGGTCGCATCGCGCGCCGGCGGCGCCGGGCCGGTTCCGTCGCGCGGCGCCTTGTCGCCGGTGGTCACGGCGCGGCATTGCAGCAGATACAGCGTGCCTTCCTGGAACGCCCATTCGATGTCGCGCCGCGGGCCGAACACCTTCTCGCATTGCAGCGCCAGCGCGCCGAGCGCCCGCAGCTGGGGTTCGTCCAGGCAGGTCTGCTCGATGCGCCCGGGCGGAATCGTTTCCTCGAAGGTGCCGCCGGTGGGCAGCGCCCGCACCGCGATGTGCTTGCGGCCGGCCCGGCGTTCGAGCAGACGGCCGCTGCGGTCGATGCGCATGTGGTCCGGAATCACCAGGCCCGAGACCACGGCCTCGCCCAGGCCCCAGCTGGCCTCGATGACGCGTTCGTCGGCGCCGGAGATCGGGTTCTCGGTGAACATCACGCCGGCGACCTCGGGGTCGAGCAGCGACTGCACGACCACGCCCACGCGCGGGCGCGCGAACAGACCGACCTTCTGGCGGTAGGTGATGGCGGCGTCGGAGTTGGCCGACCACCAGACTTCGCGCACCGCGTCGGCCACGTCGGCGGCCAGGTGCACGTTGAGCACGGTCAGGTGCTGGCCGGCGAAACTGGCGCGCGCACCGTCTTCGTCCAGTGCCGACGATCGCACGGCGAACGGCGGTGCGAGGGCGGCGACGGCCTTGTCGAGGCGGGCGATGGCGCGGGTATCGCCGGAGGCGACCGCTTCGACCAGGTCGGCGGACACCGCCACGCCGGCCGGTACCTGCAGGCCCTTGCGCGCGGCCTCGCCCAGGCCCACGGCCTTGGCGCCATACAGCGCGATGCCGTGCGCCTTGGGCAACATGACGGCGCTCTTGTGCGTGGTTGTCATGGCATCACCGTCACGGTTCCGTCGTCGCCATCGACGCGGATACGCGCGCCGTCGCGGATGCGTTCGGTCGCCTCGCGCGTGCCGACCACGCCGGGGATGCCGTATTCGCGCGCGACGATCGCCGCATGCGAGAGCAGCCCGCCGTTGTCGGTGACGATGGCGCCCAGCAGCGGCAACAGGATGTTGAACGCCTCGCTGGTGGATTCGGTGACCAGCACGTCGCCCTTGACGATGCGGTCGAACTCGGCCGAGCTGGAGACGCAGCGCGCCGGCCCCTCGTAGACGCCCTTGCTCGCGGCCAGGCCGTACAGCACGGTGTCGGCGTGTCGCGCCTGCGAGTCGCCGAACAGGTGGTCGAGCGACACCTGCAGGGCACGCATCACGCGTGCGACCGGCGGCGGCAGTGCCTGCAGGTCGAGCGGCGCCGGAGCGGGCGATCCCAACGTGGCCGGCGCGTCCTTGGCGCCGTAGCGCGCCCGGTAGGCCGCCCGTTCCGCGAGCAGGTTGCCGTCGGGCCCGCCCCGGCCGGCCACCAGCGCGCACATTTCGTCGAGCGTGGCGTCGAGCATGTGCACGGCCGTGGCGATGCGGCCGCGTCGCTCCACCCGGCGCCCGGCGGCCAGGGCCGCGCGGCGCATCAGTCCGGCGGCCCAGATGTCGCTGTAGACGCCGCGTTCGTCGCGCAGGCGGTAGCTGTGGCGTGCTTCGTCCAGCATCGCGTCGAACGCGCCCTGGCGCAACGAAGGCACTTGCCCGCGCACCGCCGCCGTCTGCGCCTGCAGGTCCCACTCGGGCCGCATCGGCTCGAACACGGCGATGTTGATCGCGCGCAGCAGCGCGTCGGGCAGCTCCAGCGCCGACGGTTCGGCGATGTCGAAGCCGTCGACGATGCGGTAGCCGACCAGGTCCAGGTAGCCGTTGACCGCCTTGCCGGCCTCGCCGGGCAAGGCCCGCAGCTGGGCCAGCACCTCGCTCGGCTGGCCGCTCGATGCCAGCACGTCGGCCGGGTCGCCGTCGGCCGCCAGCACTTCGCGTGCGGCGGAGTCCTCGGCGAACGCGGCCTTGAGCACGCGCATCTCGTCGGAGCCGCCGGCCGACACGTCGGCCGAGCCGCTGAGCAGGCCCACCAGCTCTGCCGGCGGCAGTCCGGTCCAGTCGCCCGCATGCGCCAGGAAGTCGCCGGTGGGCAACAAGGCCCCGGCGGTGTAACGCATGTGCTGCGTGATCATGGCCGCATGGTGGTCGCGGCAGGTCGTCAGGTAGTCGACCAGCGCGGCATCGGACAGGGCATCGGGATCGACGGACTGCAGTTCGCGGTGCTTGCGGATGGCCGCGGGCTTGCGCACCTTGTCCCAGTCGTGCAGCTGTTCGCGCCAGGGCCTGCGCTTGAACACCTGGGCCGCACGCGCGAGCCGCGCCGGCAGCTCCGACTCCGGCACCGGCATCAGCTGGCGGTAGGCGAAACCAGTGACATACGCGATCTGCAGGCCGTCGATCAGCAGCCCGTAGAAACGCGCGAACTCCTGGCTGCCGCGGTGGTAGGCGGGCGCGTGGGTGGTCTGGAAATACCGGGTCAGCGGGCGCGGGAAATGCGCGCGGTCCAGCGCCCAGGATCCAGGCCCGGGGGCCTCGAACGGGGGGAGTCGCCTGGACCTGTCTGGCACCGCCATGTCATCTCCTTCGCGCCGGTCGGAGTTTCGGCCGGTGCGGTGATCATGGTCGCAGAAAACGGGCACAGCCGCCAGTGCGGATGGCGGGGGAGCAGGAACGGGCCGGCGGCATGTCCGCATGGTGCAGGCGCCGCGGCTCTGGTAGAACCGGGGTACAGCGCCACCATGTATTGCCGTTCGACCACCACCCGTTGCACCCGCAGCACGCACCCGCGGCTGCGGCGGTGGTCGTGGTGCGGCCCCGGGGTCGCGGATTCATGACGGGCGCCGGTCCGCCGCCCGCAGCCGACGCGCCGCCGCCTGCGCGCCTCCGGCTGGCCGACATCACCATCGGTCCGCGCCGGCCGCCCGGTCGGCCGGCGGCCTTGCTGGTGCTGCTTGCGCTGGTCTGGGCGGTGTTCCAGCTGTGGGTCGCGTCGCCATTGCCGGAGCAACTCGGTGTGCTGGTGTTCAACCAGGCCACGATCCGTTCGCTGCACCTGGCGTTCGCCGTGGCGATCGCCTACCTCGCGTATCCGGCGAGCAAGCGCGTGGCGATGGACCGGTTCTCGGCCGTCGATGGCGTGCTGGCCGTGCTGGCGGCGGCCAGCGCGGGTTTCCTGGCGCTGTTCTACGCGTCGATCACCGCGCACACGGGCGCGCCGACCGGCGTGGAGGTCGCCATCGCGGCGCTGGGCATGGCGCTGCTGCTCGAGGCCACGCGCCGCGTGCTTGGCCTGCCGATGGTGCTGCTGGCGCTGGCACTGATGGTCTACATCCTGTTCGGTGCCTGGATGCCGGACCTGATCGCGCACAAGGGCGCCTCGTTTGCGCATGCGATGACACACATGTGGCTGACCACCGAAGGGGTGTTCGGCGCGGCGCTCGGCATTTCGGCCGGACTGATCTTCCTGTTCGTATTGTTCGGCGGCTTGCTCGAGACCGCCGGCGCCGGCAGTTATTTCATCCGCTGCGCGGTGGCGCTGGTCGGGCACCTGCGCGGCGGACCGGCCAAGGCCGCGGTGCTGGCGTCGGCGGCCACCGGCATGATCTCGGGTTCGTCGATCACCAACGTCGTGACCACCGGACCGCTGACCATTCCGTTGATCAAGCGCGTGGGTTACCCGCCCGAGAAGGCCGCCGCGATCGAAGTGGCGGCCTCGGTCAACGGCCAGGTCATGCCGCCGGTGATGGGGGCGGCGGCCTTCCTGATGGTGGAGTATGTCGGCGTGCCCTACATCCAGGTGCTCAAGCACGCGTTGATCTCGGCCATGGTGTCCTACCTCGGCCTGCTGTACATCGTGCACCTGGAGGCGGTGAAGGCCGACCTGCGCGGCCTGCCGCGCCGCCCGCGACCCGACTGGCAACATCGCGTGGACCAGTTCGCGCTCGGTTTCGTCGGCGTGGCCGCCGCGCTGGGCCTGATGGCGCTGTCCGGCGCGCTCGTGCACCTGCTGGCGCCGCGCATGTCGTTCGCCATCATGGCGGTGTTGCTGCTGGTGGTCTATGTGGTGTTGCTGCGCGCGAGTGCCCGCCACGGCGCCACCGCCGCGCCCGAGGCCGACGCGCCGATCCGGCGCATGCCCGAGCTCGGCCCGACGCTGCGCTCGGGCATGTATTTCCTGCTGCCGATGGGCGCGCTGGTGTGGAACCTGGTCATCGAGCAGCTCTCGCCGGTGCGCGCCGCGTTCTGGGCCACGATGTTCCTGGTGTGCATCGTGTTGACGCAGCGGCCGCTGCTGGCATGGTTTCGCAACGAGACCGGCGCGATCCGCGATGCCGCCTGGCGTGGCGTGCAGGACCTGGTCGACGGCCTGGCCGCCGGCGCGCGCAACATGGTCATCGTGGCCATCGCCACCGCGACGGCCGGCATCATCGTCGGCACGCTGACGCTCACCGGCGTGGGCCTGGTCATGACCGAACTGGTCACCGCACTGTCGGGCGGCAACATCATCGCGATGCTGGTACTGGTTGCATTGATCTGCCTGGTGCTGGGCATGGGCCTGCCGACGACGGCCAGCTACATCGTCGTGTCGTCGTTGCTGGCGCCGGTGATCGTCGACATCGGCGCGCAGAACGGCCTGCTGGTGCCGCTGATCGCGGCCCACCTGTTCGTGTTCTATTTCGGCCTGATGGCCGACATCACGCCGCCGGTCGGGCTGGCCTCGTACGCAGCGGCCAGCATTGCGTATGCGAACCCGATCCGCACCGGCGTGGTCGCGTTCCGGTATTCGATGCGCATGGCGCTGCTGCCGTTCATGTTCGTGCTCAACCCGCAGCTGCTGCTGATCGGCGTCAGCGGTGTGTTCCACACGGTGATCACGGTGGCCAGCGCAACGCTGGCCGGATTTGCGTTCATCTCGGTCAACCAGGGCTGGCTGCTGGTGCGCAGCACGCGCGTCGAACGCCTGGTGTTGCTGCTGACGGTCTTCATGCTGTTCCATCCGGGCCTGTTCCTGGACCCCCTGGTCGCGCCCTACCGGCAGCTGCGCGGCCCCGAGGCCGAGGCGGCCATCGTCGCCGCGCCCCGGAATGCGCAGATGCGCATGTTCCTGAGCGGCACGACGCTCGAGGGCGCGGCCGTGGAGCGCGGGGTGTTGCTGCCGTTGGGCGCTCCGGCGGCCGACGCCGTGCAGCGGCTGGCCGGCGGCGGCGTTCGCGCCACGCGTGGCGCGGCGGGTTTTG
>JBFIDI010000358.1:0-6166 GCA_041581405.1 Burkholderiaceae bacterium | reverse complement strand
GTCACGGGTTTCGTCGGCCCATACAGCGAACAGATTCGGGTCGTCGGGGAGGCGGCCAAGCCACAGTTTCTGCCATACAAGCAAAAGATGACTTTGCTCGACGTGATGATCGCCGTTGGCGGCCTGACGGATTTCGCCGATGGAAATGCCGCTTCAATCCTGCGGGCTGCCGAGGGTGATAAGCGTTATGCCGTGCGCATCAAGGACCTGATCAAGCGTGGAGACCTTTCTGCCAACGTCGAAATGCGGCCTGGTGACGTTCTGGTGATTCCTCAGGGTTGGTTCTGAGCGCCGTCTGGCGACATCGGTGTAGTGGCTGGCTCGCTGCGGCGTGTGTAATGGTGGGTTAGAGACCTGATGGATCAAAACTGATGGAAGAGCTTCTAGGTCAAGTTGTCTCGGTAGCGAAGGGCATGTGGCGCCATCGATGGCCGGCGCTGGCTGTGTCTTGGTTTATCGGCATCATTGGCATTGTGGTTGTGCTTTCGGTGCCAGACAGGTACGAGGCGTCCGCTCGAATTTTCGTGGACACACAGTCCATTCTGAAGCCATTGATGTCTGGTCTGGCTGTGCAGCCGAACGTCGAGCAGCAAGTCGTCATGCTCAGTCGCACATTGATCAGCAGGCCGAATATCGAAAAGCTGATCCGCATGGCTGATCTGGATCTTGGTAGTACATCCAAGGCCGATCAGGAGAACCTGATCGAGAGGCTGACCAAGGGCTTGCAGATTCGCAATACGGGCCGCGACAACCTCTACACGCTCGCCTATCAGGACGTCAACCCGGACCGCGCAAAACGCGTCGTGCAATCCCTGGTTTCGATCTTTGTCGAGTCGAGCCTTGGCGCCACGCGCAAGGACTCTGACGCCGCGAAGAAGTTCATCGATGAACAGATCAAGAGTTATGTTGTCAAGCTCGAGGAGGCGGAGTCGCGCCTGAAAGAATTTCGCCTGCGCAACATGGAGCTGCAGGGGGCCGATGGGCAGGACATGGCGGGCAAGGCCGCTGGGATCGCCGCGCAACTGAGCCAGGCGAAGCTGGAACTGCGCGAGGCGGAGAAGGCGCGTGATTCCGCCAAACGCCAGATCGAAGAGCAGAAGTCCCAGTCGGCGAATACCACCTCCCGCAGCATTCTCCAGGAGTCGGCCATCAATGTCTCGACGCCCGAACTCGACTCTCGCATTTCGGCGTTGAAGCAAAACCTCGATGGCTTGTTGCAGCGATTCACCGAGCGTCATCCCGATGTCGTGAACGCGCGTCGCCTGATCAAGGATCTGGAAGAGCAGAAGAAAAAGGAAATGGCCGAGTTGCGCAAGACCGCGATGGCCAACCCCGTCGCACCCGCCGGGCCGAACCAGAGTCTGATCACCCAGGAACTGGGTCGTATGCTGGCCGCCTCTGAGGTACAGGTCGCTGCGTTGGGGGCCCGGGTCGGCGAATACGAAACCCGCTTGCGCCGTGCGCAGGAGTTGTTGAAGACGGCGCCGCAGATCGAGGCCGAATTCGCTCAACTGAATCGGGACTACGGCATTCACAAGAAGAACTACGAGGACCTGGTCGCGCGGCGCGAGTCGGCGTCCTTGTCCGGTGAGTTGGAGGGGTCTTCCGGCTCCGTCGATTTCCGATTGATCGATCCGCCCCGAGCCTCGCAGAAGCCGGTCGCGCCGAATCGCCTGTTGTTGTTGCCGTTGGCCTTGATCGCGGCCTTGGGTGCGGGACTGGGCCTGGCGTTCGTGCTGAGCCAGTTGCGAGCCGTGTTCTTCGACGCACGTGCCGTTCGCAACACGATCGGCCTGCCGATCCTCGGGGTCGTGACGCTGGTGCGTTCGGAGGCCACTCGCGCGCGTGAGAGTCGCAGCCTGAAGAAATTCGGCTTGGCTTCCAGTGGTTTGCTGGGGATGTTTATTGCGGCCGTGGTTGTTCTGACCGTGCTCGCCAATCGGGCAGGGTGATCGTTGATGAGCAATCTGATTGAACAGGCGACCCAAAGGCTGGCCCAGTTGCGGCGGGCGGGCGTCGACATGCCGGAGCCCGCGACGAAGCCGTCTCCTGCGCCCACTTCCACTCCCACGCGCGAAGCGACCCGGGGCGCCCAGCCTCCCGCGCCGCCGGCTCCGCCCAAGGTGCGATCGGCCACGTCGCGACGCGTCGAACTGGATATGGACGCGCTGGCTGCAGTCGGAATCGTGACACCGAATGCGCCCCGCTCGCAGATCGCCGACCAATACCGCGTGATCAAGCGGCCGTTGATCGGCAATGCAATGGGCAAGGGCGCGACCGCGATCGAGAATGGCAACCTGATCATGGTCACCAGTTCCGTTCCTGGTGAGGGCAAAAGCTTTACCGCGATCAACCTGGCCATCAGTATTGCCGCCGAACTGGACAATACGGTGATGCTGGTGGATGCCGACGTTGCGCGTCCGTCCGTCCTGCGTGTGTTGGGGCTTCCGCCCGGCCCCGGTCTGCTCGACCTGCTGCAGGACGAGACGGCCGATCTGTCGACGATGTTGCTCAAGACCAATATCGACACGCTGAGCATCCTGCCCAGCGGTACGCCACATGATCGCGCAACGGAGATGTTGGCCAGTGACGCCATGACGCGCCTGGTGGAGGACATGGGCAAGCGGTACCCGGACCGGATCATCGTGTTCGATTCCCCGCCGCTGCTGCTGACGACGGAAGCCCGGGTGCTGGCGACCCACATGGGACAGATCGTCATGGTCATCCATGCCGAGAAGACGCTGCGCTCCGACGTCGAAGACGCCTTGCATACCATCGAGCAGTGCCCGGTCAAACTCTTGTTGCTCAATCAGGTCCGCACCAGCGCCGGCGGCGGGTACGGTTATGGCTACAAGTACGGGTACGGTTATGGCTACGGTTATGGTGACAAGGCGGTCTGAATGGTCGTCCATGAATCCCGCATCATCGAACTGACGCAGCGGTCGTCGCCGGAGGCGGCGCTCGGCACGCTGGGCCTGGCATCCTTGCTCGCCCTGGCGCCTGCAACGGCGGTTGCCCAGGACGCCGGGACGAATGCGCCCAGATGGTCGGTGGTGCCCCGCGTATCGGTCACCGAGCGGTTTACCGATAACGTGTCCCTCAGCAGCACGAACAAGAAATCCGAACTGGTCACGACCCTCCGGCCAGGCATCAGCATTAGCAGCAACGCCGGCCGCCTGAAGGGCAGTTTCGACTATTCGCTGAACGAGATCATGTACGCGCGCGGGAGTTCGGCGCGGCAGTCGCAGAATTCGTTGAATTCCGCCTTTTCGCTGGAGGCTGTGGACGGATTCGCCTTTGTCGACTTCAGCGGGTCCATTGCGCAGCAGTCCATTTCCGCATTCGGAACACAGTCGACCGACGGTTCTTCGCTCAATGGCAACTCGACGGAAACCTCCACGTTCCGGCTCTCGCCTTATCTGAAGGGGAACTTCGCCGGAATCGCCGATTACGAAGTTCGTTACGGATGGGCGAACTCCAACTCGGACGCGGCCACCACCTCGGACATCCGGACGACCGATGCGTCGGTCAATCTCAGTGGTGCCGTGCGTGGCGGGCCGCTCGGATGGAGCGCGGGTTGGAGCAGCCAGGACGTGAAGTACAGCCTGGGTCGGTCGATACAGTCCGATCGACTCAACGGAGCCTTGACCTATGCCTTCACCCCGCAGGTCCGCGGCTCCTTGCTGGTATCTCGCGAGTCGAACAACTACACGTCTGCCGCGAAGCAGACCTACGGGTCGGCCGGCCTGGGGCTGAACTGGCATGTGTCGGATCGGACCACGATTGCCGCGCAGATCGAGAACCGGTCGTTCGGCCAATCGCACAACATCAGCATCTCGCACCGGACGGCCAGGACGGTGTGGCGTTTCACCGATATCCGTGATGTGGCGAACTCACCGGCGCAGTCGGGTGTGACCACACTGGGCTCGCTGAGCGATCTGCTGTTCAGCCAGTTTTCGTCGCTGGAGCCAGATCCGCTGAAGCGGGCGGAACTGGTCAGCCGTTTCATGCAGGACAACGGCTTGAGCGCAGATACGCAGGTGATCAGCAACTTCCTGACGTCCACCGTATCGCTGCAGCGGCGGCAGGAAGCGTCGTTCGCGCTGCTGGGCGTGCGCGACACCATCACCTTCATCATGAATCGCGGCTCCAACAGTTCTCTGGGTACCTTCGTGACGGCCGTGGACGATCTGTCGACGAACTCGGTCGTGAACCAGAGTGGTTTCAGTCTGCTGTATTCACATCGTCTGACGCGTGACACGTCGATGAATGTCATCGCCTCTCGCCAGAGCACGTCGGGCAACGGCGGCGCGTCCGGCACCACACTTCGGGCGCTGGATTTCAGTGTGTCCAGTCGACTGGGCCGCAACATGAGTGCCAGTGTCGGCGCGCGGCGGGTGTTTTTCGACAGTGCGACCAATCCGTACACGGAAACTGCGTTGACGGGTAACCTGAATGTGCAGTTCTGATTCATGTACGAAGCTTTTTATGGGCTGACCAGCAAGCCTTTCCAACTCAATCCTGATCCCAGCTTCTATTTCGGTAGCAAGCAACACCGGCGTGCCAAGGCCTATCTGGAATACGGTCTGTTGCGCAACGAAGGTTTCATCGTCATTACCGGCGAGATCGGTGCTGGCAAGACCACCATCGTGCGCGGCCTGCTCGACAGCATGGACCCGAATACGGTCACGGCCGCGAATCTGGTGAGTACCCAACTGGACGCAGAAGACACCTTGCGCATGGTCGGGGCCGCGTTCGGTGTGCGTGTCAAGGACGTCTCCAAGGCCGACCTGCTGATGACGATCGAGGCCTTCCTCGTCACCCAGGTCAGCGAAGGCAAACGCAGCCTGCTGATCGTCGACGAAGCGCAGAACCTGACGCCGCGGGCGGTCGAAGAACTCCGGATGTTGTCGAACTTCCAGTTCGGCAAGCAGGCGCTGTTGCAGACCTTCCTGGTCGGACAACCCGAGTTTCGCGAGATCCTGCAACACCCGAACATGCAGCAGTTGCGGCAGCGGGTGACCGCGACCTGTCACATCGGTCCGCTGGATGTCGAGGAAACACGGGGTTATATCGAGCACCGGCTCAAGTGCGCCGGGGGCACCGGCAAGCCGGAATTCGGCGACGGGGTCTTCGAGGCGATCTTCAAGGCCACGGGCGGCATTCCCCGGCGCATCAATTCGGTATGTGACCGGCTCCTCCTGCTGGGATTTCTGGGAGACAAGGAGAAACTGACCTTGGAAGATGTCGACGAGGTCGTCAACGAACTGCACGAGGAAGGTGGGGCAGGGGCTGCGCGGCTGGTCTCTTCCCGTGCGCCGCTGGAGCATGCCGCGCACACGGGGAGCATGGCAGACGATCTGGTCGACATCGATCTGGCCAAGCTCCAGCAGGGAATCGCCCCATTTGCAGACAGCCTGTCCGGCCAGTTGTCCAATCTCAGTGCCGAGCATCACGGTGACCGCCTGCAGCGTCTCGAGCGCAGCCTGATGCGACTCGAGCGGGTCAACCTCGAAATCCTGTCGATGTTGCAGAAGATGGTCGCCGCGGTGCGGCGGTGAAGGAGCGGTCGCCATGATGCCCTCTGCCATCACCAATGCGCTGACGATCGACGTCGAGGACTACTTCCAGGTTTCGGCATTCGCGCCGCATATCGCACGGTCCAGCTGGGACAGTTGCGAATGCCGTGTGGAGCGCAACGTGGGGCGCATCCTGGACCTGCTGGCCGAGCGAAACACACGTGCGACGTTTTTCACCCTGGGTTGGATTGCCGAGCGGTATCCCTCATTGATCCGGCGTATCGTCGAGGAAGGCCATGAGCTGGCCAGTCATGGTTACGGGCATGAACGGGCGAGCGATCTGAGCGAGGCGGCATTCACGCAGGACATCACGCGTTCCAAGGCCTTGCTCGAGGACCTGTGTGGCGTCGAGGTGCTGTACCAGGTGCCCGTACTGAGCCCGGAGGGTTCGGTCTTCCATCCGATTCTGCCGTACCGGGCATACGACTCGCGCCTGGACATGTCACCGGTCCCCGACGGGCCGATCGGTGCCGGACCCGGCCGGCGCATCCCGGTCAAGGATGGGCGCAACGTCGACACCGGGGCGATCAATCAGATGGACGCCATCCCGGCGAACGCCACCGCAGTCGCCTACACGCTCACCGCGG
>JBFIDI010000357.1:0-6171 GCA_041581405.1 Burkholderiaceae bacterium | reverse complement strand
GCGAATCGTGATGCCGCGCTCGAGCGCGCGCCGGATGATCTTGTCGTCGATGTCGGTGATGTTGCGCACATAGGTCACACGCATGCCGCTGGCCTTGAGCCAGCGCTGCACCACGTCGAACGCCATCATCATGCGCGCATGCCCGATGTGGCACAGGTCGTAGATCGTCATGCCGCAGACGTACATGCGCACGTGGCCCGGTTCGATCGGAGAAAAAGGTTCGACGGCACGCGTCAGCGTGTTATGGATGCGAAGGCTCATGTTGGCGGGTGTTTTCCCCATGGGGGGAGCAGGGACTAGCGACGGTGCGCGCAAGGGAGAAGGGAGTTTCGTGGCGCGGCACAGACCTTGTCAAGGCCGAAAGATCCAGGCCCCTGGGCTACAATCGCCGGCAGTATAAGGCCCACGAAATACGTGCCATGCCTTGTGCCCGCTACAGGAGATTCCATGATGCATCCCGGCAGCGGCTTCGGTCAGTGCATACGCCTGTTCTGCCTGGCCGCCCTGTTCGCCCTTGCCACCGGCCCGGCTCTCGCCGACAACTACGCGCCCGTCAACCAGCTGCTGCGTGACGGCCAGTTGTCCGAAGCCATGGCCAAGGCCGAAGAATACCTGGCCACGAATCCGCGCGACCCGCAGATGCGTTTCCTCAAGGGCCTGATCCAGCAGGACGGTGGCCAGCGCGAGGCCGCCATTCTCACCTACGAGACGCTGATCCAGGACTACCCGGAATTGCCCGAACCCTACAACAACGTCGCGGTGCTCTACGCCAGCCAGGGCCGGTTCGAGAAGGCGCGCGAGGCGCTCGAGATGGCCACGCGCAACAGCCGCAGTTATGCGATCGCGCACGAGAACCTGGGCGACGTCTATGCGCGGCTGGCCAGTGAAGCCTATCGGCAGGCCATCCGGCTCGACGCCGGCAACACGACCGTCGCACCCAAGCTGGCGTTGATCCGCCAGCTCATCAACAACCCTGCGGCCAGTCGCCTGGCACCGTTTCCGGGCCCGACCACGCCGCCCGCGGCGCCGGCCAAACGCTGAGCGGCGGCCCGCCGGCCGGCCACGCCGGCCATCCATCACGCAACAAGGGAATCATCGTGCATTCGTCAGCAAGTCATGTCCATCGCCGCGGCGTCGTCGCGGCCGTCGCAGCCGCCACATTGTGCTTTGCACTCCCGGCCCGGGCCGAGGAAGCACCCCGGGTGCGCTTCAAGACCAGTGCCGGCGAATTTGTCGTCGAGGTCTATCCGGACAAGGCGCCCAAGACGGTCGAGAACTTCCTGCAATACGTGCGCGACAAGCATTACGACGGCACGATCTTCCACCGCGTGATCGACAACTTCATGGTCCAGGGCGGCGGCTTCGATACCCGCTTCGTGCAGAAGAAGACACGCGAGCCGGTGGTGCACGAAGGCCGCGAGGCGCTGGCCAAGGGCGGCATGCGCAACGTGACCGGCACGCTGGCCATGGCCCGTACCAACGACCCGCATTCGGCCAGCGCCCAGTTCTTCATCAACGTCAAGGACAACGCCTTCCTCGACCCGATCCTGATCCCGCCTGGCGACCCGGTGCCGAAGTTCGAGTACCAGGGGCGTGTCTATGAAAACACGCCGCGCGCCAACCTGATGGCCGCCCCGCAACTGTTCGGCTACACCGTATTCGGCAAGGTCGTCAGCGGCATGGACGTCGTCACGAAGATCAAGACCACCCCCACCGACGCCGGTGGGCCCTTTCCGTCGGACGTCCCCAAGACGCCCATCGTCATCAACTCCGCAACCCTGGTGAAATGAACATGAGCAATCCCCAAGTCGAACTCCACATCGCAAAACTCGGCGTCATCACGCTCGAACTCGATGCCGAAAAAGCGCCCAACTCGGCCGCCAACTTCCTCGAATACGTCAAGAAGGGCCACTACGACAACACGGTGTTCCACCGCGTCATCCCCGGCTTCATGGTGCAAGGCGGCGGATTCGAGCCCGGCATGAAGGAAAAGAAGGCCGGCAAGCCGATCGACAACGAAGCCAACAACGGCCTGAAGAACGACATGTACACGGTGGCCATGGCGCGCACCAGCGACCCGCATTCGGCCACCGCGCAGTTCTTCATCAACGTGGCCGACAACGGCTTCCTGAACCACACCGCTCCGTCCGCACAGGGCTGGGGTTATGCCGTGTTCGGCAAGGTCGTCAAGGGCACCGAGGTGGTCGACCAGATCAAGGGCGTCAAGACCGGCCGCAAGGGCTTCCACGACGACGTGCCGAACGACGACGTGGTGATCGAGAAGGCCGTCGCCCTCTGAGACCGGTGTTCCCGGTCCGCGCGGATCGGGAGCCTGCGGCCATGACGGAATCGACACCGGCCCGTTCGCCCGGCGGCGGCAGCCGGCCGTTGCTGCAACACGTACGTGCTTCCGCGCAGTGGCGCCAGATCGATTTCATCTCCGACCTGCACCTGCATGCCGGCGACGCGCCCACGTTCGCCGCCTGGCAACACTACCTGCGGCACACGACGGCGCAGGCCGTGTTCATGCTCGGCGACCTGTTCGAGGCATGGGTCGGCGACGACGTGTTGTCGGACCCCGACCCGCAGGCCGGCTCCGACAACCGTTTCGAGCTGGCGTGCGCGCAGGTGCTGCGGCAGGCCGGCGAGCGGCTCGATCTCTTCTTCATCTGCGGCAACCGCGACTTCCTGGTCGGCCCGCAATGCCTGCAGGCATGCGCGATGCAGGGCCTGGACGATCCCTGCGTGCTCGAGCTTGGCACCCGTCGCTGGCTGCTGTCGCACGGCGACGCCTTGTGCCTGGACGATACCGCCTACCAGCAGTTCCGCGCGCAGGTGCGCAGCCCCGCGTGGCAGAGCGCGTTCCTGGCGCGGCCGATGGCCGAGCGCCAAGCGGTCGCGCGCGAGCTGCGCGCGCGCAGCGAGCAATACAAGCGCGCGCATCCGGTGCTGGTCGACGTCGACGCCGGCGCGGCCCGGCAATGGCTGCACGATGCCGATGCCGAGGTGCTGGTCCACGGCCACACGCACCAACCCGCCGACCACCCGTTGAGCGACACGATGCGGCGCATGGTGCTGAGCGACTGGGACCTGCAGGCGACGCCGGCGCGTGCCGAGGTGCTGCGGGTGTGGCTGGCGCCGTCGGGCGAGCCGGCGCAATGCCGCCGGCTGGCGCCGTCGGACGCGTGCTGAAGCCCCGGGACGCGACGATGCTGCTGCGCTGGCTGCGAAACCTGGCAGGTGCGGGGCCGGCACGCCGCGCGGAGCTCCCCGACGCCTTGTGGCGGCAGACGCTGGAACACTACCCTTTCCTGCGCCAGGCGGATCCATCCCACGCGCAGGCGCTGCGCCGTTTGACGCTGGAGTTCCTGGACCACAAGGAGTTCCACGGCGCCAACGGCCTGCAGATCACCGATGCGATGGCGGTCGCAATCGCCGCGCAGGCCTGCCTGCCGGTGCTGCACCTGCGCGTGCCACTGGCCGGCATCGCCTGGTACGACGATTTCGTCGGTATCGTGGTGCACCCGGGATCGGTCGTGGCACGCCGCGAACACGTGGACGATGCCGGTATCGTGCACCGGTACGACGAGGTGCTCAGCGGCGAAGCCATGCAGGACGGACCGGTCATGCTGAGCTGGCAGGATGTCGCGGACGCCGGCGCATCGGCCCGCGACGGCTACAACGTCGTGATCCACGAGTTCGTGCACAAGATCGACATGCGCGACGGCATGCCCGATGGCTGCCCTCCCCTGCCCGCCAGCTTCATGGGCGCCGGTAGTGCCAAGGCCGCGCGTGATGCATGGCAGGCGACGCTGGAACGACACTACCTCGCGTTCCGCGACCAGCTCAGCATGGCCGAGCGTTTCGGCGCGGCCGAACCCTGGCTCGATCCGTACGCGGCCACCTCGCCGGACGAATTCTTCGCCGTTGCCAGCGAGGCCTACTTCGTGAACCGGTCGCGATTCGTCGCCGATTTCGACGGCCTGCGTCCGATGTTCGACGCGTTCTTCAGGCCTGCGCCGCCGGCAGGTTGAACGCGTCGATCTGCCACGGGTCGAGGAACTGCTCGGCGTAGCGCAGATAGACCTTCTCGGCCACGAACACGTCGAACAGGTCGGGGTCGATGTGGCCGTTGAGCTTGAAGCGCTGCATGATGGACATCGCCTGCGACAGCTTCATGCCCGGCTTGTAGGGCCGGTCGCTGGCCGTCAGCGCCTCGAAGATGTCGGCAATGCCCATCACGCGCGCCTGCACCGACATCTGGTCGCGCGTCAGCCCTTTCGGATAACCCTTTCCGTCCATGCGCTCGTGGTGGCCGCCGGCGTATTCCGGCACGTTGCGCAGGTGCCGGGGCCAGGGCAGCTGCTCGAGCATGCGGATCGTGGCCACGATATGGTGGTTGATGGTGTTGCGTTCGGCCTGCGTCAGCGTGCCGGCGCGAATGGTCAGGTTTTCGAGCTCGTCGGCGGTCAGGAACTCGGTCTCCACGCCGTCCACGTTGCGCCATACGCGGCTGGCCGCAATGCGCCGGACCCGTTCGAGGTCGGCGTCGGCCGTGCGTTCGCCACCGGCGTTGGTCGCGCGCAGGAACTCCCGGTCGGCGTCGATGGCCGCGATCTCCAGCTTGCACTGGGCCCAGATGGCAGCCTCCCCGGCCGCGTCGGTCTTCTCGCGCAGCTGCAGCTGCCGTCGCAGGGCATTGATCTCGGAATCGCGCTTGAGCACCTCGAAGCGGGTGTCGAGCAGTTCGATGCGATCGAACAGCGTCTGCAGCTTGGTCGCCTTGTCCACCACGTGGACCGGTGTCGTGACCTTGCCGCAATCGTGCAACAGACCGGCGATCTTGAGCTCGTAGCGATCGCGGTCGTCCATCGTGAACGAGGCCAGCGGACCCTGCGTGGTCTGGTTCACCGCTTCGGCCAGCATCATCGTCAAGGCCGGCACGCGCTGGCAATGACCGCCGGTGTAGTGCGATTTCTCGTCGATGGCCAGGTTGATCAGCTTGATGAACGACTCGAACAAGGCCTCGAGCTGGCCGATCAGCATCCGGTTGGTCAGCGCGATCGCCGCCTGCGAGGCCAGCGACTCGACCAGGCTCTGGTCGGACGAGGAAAACGGCACGACCTCGGTCGTGCCCGGCACCTGCGCGTTGATCAACTGCAACACGCCGATGACCTCGCCCTCGTGGTCCTTCATCGGCACGGCGAGAAAGGACTTGGAACGGTAGCCGGTGCGTTCGTCGAACTGGCGCGTGCCGGAGAAGTCGAAGTTCGGCTCGCTGTAGGCGTCCGCGATGCTCACGGTCTGGTGGTGGATGGCCGCGTACGCCGCCACCAGCGAGTCATTGGGTGCCCCGTCGGCATCGCGCAGCGGCAGGTTCGGAAAACTGATGTCCTTTCCCGAGGTGCCGCCCATCGCGATGCGCAGCGAGTCCGTGCGCAGGATCTCGAAGCGCAGCTCGGCGCCGCCGTCGACCATCCGGTACAGGGTGCCGCCATCGGCATTGGTGATGGTTTTGGCGGCGAGCAGGATGCGCTCGAGCAACCGGGTGATGTCGCGTTCCTTCGACAACGACACACCGATCTCGTTGAGCTGCTCCAGCCGGCGCAGCAGGTCTTCGACGGAGTCCAAGGTCAAGCTCCCGTTGCGGTCCGGTGCGCCCCAGCGCCCCCGGCCCTGATTTGCCGGCGATTGTCGCAGGCTTCGCCCCGGCCATGCCCCGGGCGCCAGAGCCGGGCCGACGCGACCCCGGCGCCAGGGTCAGGGCCGGAGCAGGTTCTTCAGCGCAGCGCGCAAGCGCCGTTCGGCCGCCGGCTCGAATCCGCCCTGCAGCACCTGCCCGACGTCCTGCGCCCAGGTCTGCGCCGGCGGCGGGTCGTTGCGCCGGGTCAGCAACTGCAACTGGAACGCCCGTCGCGCATCCAGGTGTTCGGCCGGCGTCGGCACGTCGGCCGCCATCTCGAGGCGCAGCAACGCGGTCTCGGGAACCGGCCCTGCGGCGCGGCCCAGCGCCTGCACCCAGGCCGAACGCACACCCGATCCGACCTGCGGGCCGAGTTCCTGGGCCGGCGGAACCTGTTGCGGGTCCCGTGCCTGCCAGGCACCGAGCAACTGCGACAAGGCCTCGCCATGCGCCTGCGACGCCAGCTTGCGCAGCGCCGACTGGGCCCG
>JBFIDI010000356.1:0-6187 GCA_041581405.1 Burkholderiaceae bacterium | reverse complement strand
GGTAGGGATGCCGGTTGCCCGGCACCCCTACCGCGATCGCCGACAACCTGGACCTTGCGCAAGCCATTTTCAGGCAGGCGGCGTCAATTGCATGAGGGCTTTGCTGGTGGCAAGGTACCGGGTTGCCCGCGCACCACCGCGCCTGGCGCCTGCTGGCGAGCATCAGTGGCCAGGGCGAGAGTGACGCATTGCCGCCCTTGCCGTTCGATTCGGAGTTGATCGGCTGGCTGGCAGACCTTGCCGACGCGTCAGCCGCCGCTTTCTGGGAGGTCCTGGCGTGACTGCTACGGACAAGAGGGCAGGGCGCGAGTGCTGATCCAGATGCCAATGCAGTTGCCGATGTGGGCGAGCGCCGAAACGATTCGCCGTCAGATGGCTCGTCGACTGGATCTTCATCTCTCACATCTGGCCTGACGGTGTGGACCGGCTGAGAAACCTCCTGGCTGCCGACCTCCCGCATGGCATCGCGCTTGCGGCGGTGCAGGGGGCAGAAGCCGGCCAGATCACGGCCGTTGCGAATTTCCTGTGCGGCCTGGCTTTCGAGGCCACTGGAGTTCATGACATGGGGTTGCGGTTCGCAGAGCCCGTGGCGCTGTCGATTCCGGACACGGTGGTCCGGCGCAGCTATCTGGCCAATCGTGAGGCGGTGGAGACGGCGATGGTCGGCACGCAGTTGCTGGGGGTGCGGTTTGCGATCCTGCTGCGATTCCTGCCGTTGCTGGCACTGCTGCATGTCGTGGGCGCCGTGGACGGGCTGACGGACCGCGCGATTCGGCACTCCAGCGGCGGACGGGAGTCCGCCAGCTGGTATCACCGGGCGAAATATCTGCAGGTGGTGGTGCTGGGACTGGGCGCGTTGGTGCTGCTCGTCTGGCCGGGTCCGGTTGCCTGGGAGTTTTCCGTCGGTTTGATCACCGTTCTGGCGGGTGTTCTGGCGCGGCTGCAGTGGGCGTACTACAAGAAGCACCTGTAGATCCGCACACTTGCTGCGGTTATCGTCGTCGATATCGTGGTTCCGACTCCCGGATGTGCATCGCGGATTATGTCTGCAGCCAGATCCGGCCAGCGAACCAGAGCAGGGCAAGGATCAGCACAAGGACGATCAGGCGGTCGTACAGGGGCCAGGGCTTGCCTGCGGGTCGCTCCTGGGAGTCCTGCACGGCAGCCCGGTTTATTCCTGTCGGGTCGCGCGGTACGTTGATGCTGCTTTCCATCAATCGCCGAAGGTCGCGCAGTCGACGCGATTCTTGATGCAGATGGATGATGCGCAGGATTACCAATGCCCCCAAGGCACAGGAAATGGCCAGTTCATAGTCCAGGAGCACGATTCGGTCTGCGCGGTTGTCGAGTTTGTTCGAGCTTACCGCGAACGATTGGTCGCTTGATGGTCATCCGTGGGTGAGGCGGTCTTGCCGCATCAGAAGTCGTACACGTGCTCGATGCGCACGGCGCCGCTTTCCTGGCGCATCTGGTCACCGAGCCGGGTGATGGGGACAACCAGCACGACCCGTTGCCGGTTGGCCTGTGTCAGCATCGGCTGCGAGAACAGCACACGCGCCGAGGGAGTCGGGGAGATGTAGCCGATGGGCGTCAACAGGCTGACGACCACTTCGCCGCGGTTGCCGGCGATCTCCAGGAACGAAACGCCCTGATCCGCCAACCAACGGCTGTAGTCGGTGAAGGCGTCATAGCGGGGGATGGTTGCTACGACCTCGTCGCCGACGACGCCGAGCATGTTGAATTCCGGGTAGGTGCCGCTTTGAGACGGCATCCGGTCCAGCACGATCGCGGTGACGGGTTTCGGTGCCTCGTAGATGGAGCGGGTTGCGAACTTGATGAGCCGGGCATACGCCTCCTTGACCAGGTATTCGCTGCTCAGTGCGAACCGGCGTTCGAGTCGCCGGATGGAGTTGGGGCCGGACATGGGCAGTTTCCATAGACTGGTCAAACGGCTTTGAAAGTCGAAGAGGTACCAGGGGTCCACGCGGATGAAGTCCACGTAGTCCTGGGCTGCCTTTGCGGCAAACCGTTCTTCCGGCGCTGCATCGCTGCTGGTGCGTGTCGCCTCCGACAGGCGGCCGATCGTGTGTTCGTACAGTCCCTTCATGGCGTATTCGACGGTGGTGCTGGTGCCGATGACGGAGATCATCAGGTGGTACCCGACGTTGAAGGGGTAGCGCCGGGTCTCGTCGATCACGACGCCGTAGGCCTGCCAGAACTGGCCGATGTGCGCGAACAGCGGGAAGCGGCTGGGGTGCCTGGTCTCCTGCAGGTAGTCGGCATATTCGGCCGGACTGTGCACCAGGTACCACTCCGGAAAGGTCAGGAAGGTCTGCTCCGGGTTGCGGCGGTGTTCGGCCGGTGCCAGGGACTGCGCACCAAAACTTGTGACCGTCGTTGCGAGAAGGGCAACGGTGGCCACCATCGAGCGGGCAATCGCCCCGAGCCGACGACCTGGATTCGCGTGACATTGGCGCTTCTTGATTGGCTGCTTGATGATTATGGGTTCGCTCCGGTATGTCTTGTTGGTGAACGACAGCAGGGTGTTGCGCGTAGGGTCGTTGTCCTGCCGGATCCGGTGTCCGGTGTCGATGAAGCCACTCGCGTTGAGTCGGTCCACCCACACCTGGATGCTTTCGAAGTGGCGCAACTCGCTGCTGTTGGTCTCCCACGTCTCGCCCAGACCGGCGTTGAAGACCGTGTGCGCCAGCGATACCAGGGTCCGCATCTCCGGTGTAGTCACATCGTGATCACGCACGACAAATACTCCACCCGGGCGCAGGACGCGCTGCACGGACGCCAGGAACGGCCCCAGTTGGTCCACACGCATGTGGTGCAGGCCGACGTAACACGTAACCAGGTCCACACTGGCGCTGTCAATTTCCAATGCCAGCGGGGCGTAGCCCTCCAATGCGTGGTGCGTGCCTCGTTTGGAGACTTGGCCCCGCTCCAGCATGTCCACCGGGGAATAGCCGGGGGGCCTCTCGTCGACGAAGTGGGTGGGCCCGGACAATTCCAGAGCGCCGGCAAGGCCTGGGAAATACCGACCCTTGGAGCCGATTTCCAGATAGCCGTTGAACTGGCGCCTGTTCCCGAGGACCTTGAGCGTTTGCGCGGTCATCTCGGCTTTTTGTTTGCGCAGGGCAGGTAGTGCGTAGGTCAGATCGGCCAGTGGCGGCTTGATGGTCCCAAGCCGGCTCTGGATATGGCGATAGATTGATTCCTCGTCACGGTGAAGTTCGCATGCCTGGGCGATCAAGTGGTGGAACCGGTCCTCGGGTGCTGTACAAAAGACGTTCTGCAGGAACCGGTAGAACGCATCGGACAGGTGGACGTCACCGAATACCCGGTGGAAGTCGGACGGATGTCGTGTTGGCAAGGTCGCAACCGGACCTGCCAGCCATGGGCGGTAGTACTTGTCCCACAGGGCGTTGGTGAACCGGAAATCCGGATCCACCACCTTTTTGAGCTCGAACAGTTCGGTGGCCTTCGGGTAAGCGCGGTGGAACTGTTCCGGGGTTGCATGCGGTTGGTACGGCAGGTAGTAGGTGCCGCCAAATTCCAGTACGAGATCGATCAGTTCGCGTGTCCACACCGCGACACGCCGTCTGGCGTTCTCGCGGGTGCGTTGCTTGTGGTACAGCACGAACGCGAAGGTCTCGACCGGAGCCCAGTTCAAAAGCGTGTCCGGGTCCGGCATGGCATGCCGGATCGAGATGTTCAATGCGTTGACCTTGTGGCGCAGCAGGATCTCTGCGAGCCTGGGAACGAATTCTTCAAGCCTTTGCACAGGAATGAAATACTCCTGCAGGACGTAGGTCTGGTGCTGGCGTGAGGGAGGTTCGAGTTCGGCCACGTCATAACCTGCCTCGTAGTTGCGCCAATGCACCTGCCGCCGCAGGTACAAAAGCGGATCGATCAGCATTTCGCGGCGGGCGCCTCCCAGCGGTGACTCGGAAACGGACCACAGCAGATACTGGTGCAAGGGGTAGCGCTGCGCCAGGCGCTGCAGGCAGCCCTGTGTGGTGGCGGCAGCCTCGCTCTCGACCCAGGTGACCGAACGCACGGTGCCGTAGTGGGGTCCGTAGATGTCGGCGTGGTGAAAAACCGCCTTGGGGTCGCTGCGCACCTGATTCTTGAAGTGGCTCAAGTATTCGGTCAGCGGCATGACCTGGTCGACGCGTTGCAGGCGCTTGTTCTCGACCAGGTCCAGCTCGATCTCGACGACGATGCCCAGCGCGCCATAGCCACCGATGGCGCCAAAGAACAGTTTGGGCCGCTGCGTGCGTGTCGCCTCGACCACGCTGCCGTCATGCAGAACCACCCGGATCGCCCTGACCGACATGACCATGGGACCCAGGCCGACATAACGGCCATGGCAATTGACGCTCAGCGAGCCGCCGACCGTGAAATTGGCGTAGGTCTGCATGATCTTGACCGACAGGCCGTGGGGATCGACGAAGCGCTGGATGTCGCACCAGCGCACGCCGGCCTGTACAAGGATGACTTTCTCCGTCGGGGAGAAGGAAACGATCCTGTTCAGCGATCGCATGTCGAAATGCAGGCTTCCGCAACTGGCGGTCTGTCCGCCCATGCTGAATCGCCCGCCGCCGATGGACACGGACCCAGTGGTGCGGCGCAGCGCTTCCTGGACGTCCTCGACCTGCTGCGGCGCGACGATGGCCATGACCCGCACCGGGTTCAACTGGGTCACGTCATTGACCGTGTGGTGGCCGGTCATGGGGCGTCTCCGACAGTGGTGTAGTCCGCACGGTCGCCGACCATGGGTCCAAACGAGTTGGCCTGTGGGACTCCCCTGCGCAGCGCACATTCGATGCACAGGTACAGCGCACCGGCAACCGGGACCAGCACGGCGAGCAATCGCCAGGCCGAGTAGCCACGGTCGTGCAGCCGACGTGCCCAGGTGCTCACCAGGAACAGCGTCAGCGCTGCGCTGGCGGCCACTTCAAGGGGCACTGCCACTTCTTGCGTAGCGATGGTCAGGGCGAGTGCCACGGGCAGCACGAGCAGATGGCGCAGCCAGAACCCGAGACGGTCGATGCGCCCGCGGGTGCCGAGTTCGTCGAGGATGGTCATGGTGTGATCGCTTGTCTTGCGTTCGATCCAGTGGACCTGGGGCTTACGCCGTGCGCTCGAGCGCTGCGAAGGGGCAGGCGGAGAACCTGTTGAAGGACTCGTCGAACTCGGCGCGTAGCTTGTTCCAAGCTGTGATTCCAATGGCCAAGAGCACGGCGCCGGCCACGACCACTGCGATCACGGTTCTGACGCCTCTGGACACGGTCGGCAGCGATCGCTTCGCCTCCGACGGCTGCGAATGGGCGGTCGCGGGGTTGCCGTGGGCAGCAAAGGTGGTTTTGACGGCGTGGGCTTTCGTGTGCATGGTGATCTCCGGTGGGTTGAATAAATGACGGGCGCAGTCTGCGTCCGGCGTTCCCGGAAATCCACGAATCAGTACGAAGTGCAGCCGAGGTGCACCATCGGTATTGAAGGACGGTACTTTTTCTGGTCCAGCAGGTTCAACGGCCTTGACGGCTTGCAGGAAACCTAAACTTCAATGTAGTCGTCGCGTCTCGACCAGAAGCGGGTGCTCGTGGGTGTCAGCTTTCGGGCAACAGAAAAGTCCCCCTCCTTCGAGGTTCCATAAAGCTGGCGCTCAGTTCGCGGCGCCCCATATGCATTGCCACATGGGCGGCGGAAAAAGCTGAGACAAGCTCGCAGCGTTTGCTGTCGGTCGCCCGCGCCGGCCGAACACACGGTTTCGGACACCATTGCAGCCGCTCGGGCTAGCCGCGACCTCGCCGACAGCGGCCGACATCAAGGTGCTGGAGCCCGTCGGCGTGCCGTAATGAACACGTAACCCGTCCAACTCCTAGCATCGTCACAGTCAGGTCCAACGGCTGCGCCTTCTCGCCTCGACGGGTCACTGCTGACTCAACTGCGACATGCGCGTTCGAATTCTTGGTGCGCCGAATCGGTCGGTCGGATCCGAGGACCGACACTGGTCCATTTGAAAGTGCGACTTGGCGTGGCCCCGATCCAATGTCACGGTCTGGGACGGCATTTGAAATCGACGGGTTCGGGCGGGTGTAATTAGCGTTAGGTCGCACCCCCTCCGCGCGAAGTGGGGCTTGCCGCTAAGTAATCCCTCAACTGGAACGCCAGCGAT
>JBFIDI010000355.1:0-6216 GCA_041581405.1 Burkholderiaceae bacterium | reverse complement strand
TGATCGCAGCCGTCAGCGTCGTCTTGCCGTGGTCCACGTGACCAATCGTGCCCACGTTCACGTGCGGCTTGGTACGCGTAAATTTTTCTTTTCCCATTTATCTAATCTCCAAAAGGACTCGAAAAGCCATTCACTCATCACGGCCAGCAACGACGCCAAGCGCCTCGACCTTGCCAACACACCAATGTGGTGCCCATTGCGGGAATCGGACCCGCGACCTCTCCCTTACCAAGGGAGTGCTCTACCACTGAGCCAAATGGGCTTCAAACCGCACGCAACCAGCAAAACAAACAAACCAGACCGTGGAGCGGGAGACGGGAATCGAACCCGCGTCTTTAGCTTGGAAGGCTAGTGTTCTACCATTGAACTACTCCCGCATCACGGGACCCGAAAAACGGAATCCCCGATACCCCTGCGCAGCCGCCACACGAACGGATCACATCACATCTACGCTCAATTCCTGCCTGATTTCAGTCTTGCCGATCGATAACCGAATTCAATTTTTCGCTGGTGGAGAGGGCTGGATTCGAACCAGCGTACTCGTAAGAGGGCAGATTTACAGTCTGCTGCCATTAACCACTCGGCCACCTCTCCTCGGGCGAACCTCAGATTATGCCACGTAATTGTGAACCTGGCCGAGGCACCTGAACAAGATTATCCGTGATTCACCAGTCCACGGGTGCCGCGCCATGCTGTCGCAGGAAATCGTTGGCCTTGGCGAAGTGACCGCAACCGAGGAAAGGCACCGGTGGTCGCCGTGCAGACAACGGCGACGGATGATTGGACCGCAGGTACAGGCGCGGCGCCGCGTCGCCCGCCTCGCCCACCCGCGACACGCAGTCTTGCGCGTGTTTTCCCCACAACATGAACACGACCGGATCCGGCCTCCGCTGGATCGCCGCGATTATTGCGCCAGTAAGTACTTCCCAACCCAAACGGGCATGGGCGGCGGGACTCCCGCGCTCGACGGTCAGGCAGGTATTGAGCAGCAACACACCCTGCTTCGTCCAGGGCGTGAGGTCGCCCGCCGATGCCATGCCGTTGGAAGCCACCCCGGGCGCCAGCACCCCTGCGCGCCGTTCCTGTGCGATTTCGGCGCGGATGTTGCGCAAGGACGGCGGTGCGGGCACACCATCGTCCACGGAGAACGCCAGCCCGTGGGCCTGGCCCGGACCGTGGTAGGGATCCTGGCCCAGGATCACGACGCGCACCCGATGCAGCGGCGTCAACCGCAACGCGCGTAGCGGCTCGGGTGGGTAGATCGTGGCTCCCGCGGCCATCCGCGCCTCGATGGCTTGACCCAGCCGGCGACCGGCCGCACCGGCAAAAAACGCATCGACCGTCTCGCGCCAGTCCGGCGCCCCCGGCCAGGCGCCCGGATCCCATGCCGGCAATGCGGCCCCCGGTCCACCCACCGGGTCGGACGACAGCTCAAACGCCATGGATCCGCTCCTCTCGCCCGCGGCCCATGTTCACCGGCGCACGGACATCGCCAGGCCGCTCAGGCACGCCCCTGCATCGGAAATAGTTGCGCCATCGCAACACCGGGATCGGGCGCCCGCATGAACGCCTCGCCCACCAGGAACCCGTGGACGCCGGCATCGTTCATGCGTTGCACATCCTTCTGCTCGTGGATGCCGCTTTCCGTGATCAGCAGACGATCCGAGGGCACCTTGGGCAACAGTCCCAGCGTCGTGTCCAGCGACACCTCGAAATTGCGCAGATTGCGGTTGTTGATGCCGAGCAACGGCGTCTTGAGCGCCAGCGCACGGCCCAGTTCCTGCTCGTCATGCACCTCGACCAGCACGGACATGAACAAACCCTGGGCGATGGCCTCGAAGTCGCGCAGCTGAGCGTCGTCCAGGCAGGCGGCAATCAGCAGGATCGCGTCGGCCCCCATCGAGCGGGATTCATAGATCTGGTACGGATCGACGATGAAATCCTTGCGCAGCACCGGCAACTGGCACGACGCCCGGGCCTGCTTCAGGTAGTCGGCCTGCCCCTGGAAGAACCGCTGGTCGGTCAGCACCGACAGGCAGGCCGCGCCGTGTTCGGCATAGGTCTGGGCAATGTCGGCAGGGACGAAGTCTTCCCGGATCACACCCTTGGACGGGCTGGCCTTCTTGATCTCGGCGATCACGGCATTGCGACCGGCACGCATGCGCTGGCGCATCGCGTCTTCGAAGTCCCGGGTCAGGACGCGGGATTCGGCATCGGCACGCACCAGCGCAAACGGGCGCCGATCCAGCGCCGCGGCGACCTCCTCGCGCTTGACCGCGACGATTTCATTCAGGATATCGGACATGTTCGTGGCACCAGGCTAAACGTCCGATCGTAGTCCAGCCCGATGACAGGCGTCACCAGCTCACCGGCCGACCGGATTTCGCGCTCTCAGCTGCCGCATCGGCCAGCTCCTGTGCGGCCAGGCCATCGGCCACCGTGGTGCGGAATACCGAGCCGGATTGCAGGCAGTCGAAAAAATGCGCCATCTCGAGCCGGTAGGCGGCGGCGTATCGCTGCAGGAAGAAGTTCTCCGGGTTGTCGCCATGGATGCCGCCGGCGTCCCATTGCGCGACCTCGGTCGGCCGATGGTTGCCGCATTGCAACATGCCGTGCGAACCCATCACCTCGAAACGCTGGTCGTACCCATAGGCCGAACGCCGCGTCGTGTTGATCTGGCACAGCCGCCCCTTGGCCGTGCGGATGGTCACCGCCGTGCAGTCCAGGTCGCCGGCCGCGCCGATGGCCGGATCGGTCAGCACCGAGCCGGTCGCACTGAGCCACTGGGCCGTGTCGCCGTCGGCGCACAGGATCCAGCGAAAGACGTCGAAATCATGGATCAGCATGTCCCGGAAGATGCCGCCCGAGGCCTTGATGTAGTCGACCGGCGGCGCACCCGGGTCGCGGCTGGTCACGATCAGCATCTCCGGATTGCCGATCTCGCCCCGGTCGAGCCGCGAGCGCGCCTCGTTGAAGGTCGGATCGAACCGACGCTGGAATCCGATCATGCAGGCCACGCCGGCCTGTTGCACCGCCTGCACGCAGGACCGTACCCGCGCCAGCGACAAATCGATCGGCTTCTCGCAGAAGATGTGTTTGCCGGCCGCCGCCGCGCGGCCCAGCAGGTCGCTGTGCGTGTCGGTGCTCGACGCAATCACCACCGCGTCGATGGCCGGATCGGCAAAGACCTGTTCGGCACTCGCCACCTGTGCGCCGAGTTGCCGCGCGAGCGAGTTGGCGGCGTCCGCGACCGGATCACTGACGTAGCTCAGCGCCACGCCGGACAAGGCCGCCAAATTGGTTGCGTGGATGCGGCCGATCCGGCCGGCTCCAAAAATCGCGACGTTCTTCATGCTCGCTCCCGTGGGAAATGACGCCACCACCCGACCTGCGGCACGGCACGTCATCGGTCGTGCCCCAACCACGCCGCGGCGCACAGCCGACATGCGAACGCGCACTATAAGCCTTTGCCACGCCGATTCGACAACCGGTTCACACGCGCATTCGCCTTAGAATTTTTCTTCCACCCGCAGCCGATGGCCGGCGCGCATTGCCCGCAGCGGAGACCCACATGGTGCTTCACCCGATCCGGTTTGCCATCAATCGCATCTGCGCCTCGCGGCTGCCACTGACCGCCTTTGCCGCGATGGCTTGCCGGCTGGGCGTGACCACGATCGAGCTGCGCAACGATCTCGATGGCGTCGAAACCCGGGACGGCACGCCAGCCGGCGACATCCTCGCCATCACCCGCGACCACGGCCTGACGATCCGATCGATCAACGCCTTGCAGCGTTTCGACCAATGGGACGGCGCACGCGCACGCGAGGCCACGGAGCTGATGCGCCATGCCAGCGCCTGTGGCGCCCAGGCCATCGTGTTGTGCCCGACCAACAGTCGCCAGGACCGGCGGTCGGACGCCCAGCGCCGTGACGACTTGGTGCTGGCCTTGCGGCAGATCCAGCACCTGCTGCAGGACCATGGCCTGACCGGCCTGGTCGAGCCGCTCGGATTCGCCGAATGCGCCGTGCGTCGCAAGTCGCAGGCCAGCCAGGCGCTGCAGGCGCTGGGGTCCCCCGCCGCGCTGCAGCTGGTGCACGACAGCTTCCATCACCATCTGGCGGGCGAAGACGCGTTCTTCGTGGCCGACACCGGACTGGTACACATCTCGGGTGTCGATGACCCGCTGCCGGCACGCGACGCAATGCGCGATCCGCACCGCGTCCTGGTGGGCCCGCGCGACCGCCTGGACACGGTCGGTCAGCTGCGCACCTTGCTGGCCGCGGGCTACCGCGGCGCCGTGTCGTTCGAGCCCTTCGCCGATGCCGTCATCACCGCCGGCGACATCGAGCAGCAGCTGGCGCGCAGCATGGCCTATCTCTCGGCGGCCGTGGCCGCGTCGACCGGTGCCGACGGCAGTTCGGTGCGATAAGCCAGCGCAATGAACAGGCTTTGCGCCAGGCACATGGTGTTGGTCAGCGACCGGAAACCGAACGTGCTGCTCTCGTGCACCACCAGCGTCGCGGCGGCCGTCGCGGCCAGCGGACTCATCTGGCTGTCGGTGATCGCGATCAGCCGCGCGCCGCGACCGACCGCCACGCGCGCACACTCCAGCGATTCCGGGGCATAAGGCGTGTAGCTGATGACGATGATCACGTCGCCCGCACGCACGCTGCGCAAATGACCCTCATACATGCCGCCCAGGCCGGTCAGCAACGCGACGCGCTTGTCCGTGTGTTGCAGCGCGTAGGTCAGGTAGGTCGCGACGGCGAACGAGCGCCGGCAACCGACGACCCAGATCGCGTCCGTGGCCGCGAGCAGCGCCACCGCATCGTCGAACACCGTGCTGTGCAGGTCCCGCTTGAGCTCCTGCATGCCGGAGATGCTGCCGCCAATGAACTCGTCGGCAATGTCGGCACTGCTCAGCTGCCCCTGGGCCTGTTCGATGACGCGCCGGATGCGCACCTGGTAGTTGCGGCTGGGCGCGATCTGCTGGGCAATGCCGTCGCGAAAGATTTTCTGCATCTCGGAATAACCCGAAAAACCGAACCGCTTGGCAAAACGGATCACCGCCGACGGCTGCACCTCGCAGCGCTGGGCCACGTCCTGGATCCGGTCCAGGCCAATATAGTCGCGGTGCTGCTCGACGTAACGCGCAATCACCTTGAGCTGCCGGCTCAGCGACTCGTAGGCATCACCGATGTCGGCCAGCAGCTGTTCGGCCGCCGGGTTGGACTCCGGCCGGACTCCGGGGGCATGGGGCGCGTTCACGATGTCGGCGATCTGCTGCAGCAACGAAAAAATAGAAAAAACATTCTAGGCGTTTGCCCGAGTGCAATTTCGATGCATTGCGTCACCATGCCCTCGCATGCCTGACCCGCGACGACGATGACCGAATACTCCTTATGGCTGTTGCCCGGACCGGACCACGAACCCGTCCTGATGGAGACGATCGCCCGGCTCTCGGCATGGATGCAGGGTGCACGATTCGAGCCGCACGTGACCATCCAGGGCGACCTCGACCTTCCGCTGCACGACTTGCAGCAGCTGGCCCGGTCCCTGGCCGCGCAAGTCGCCGTGCAGACCTGGCCCATCGACGGGGTCGGCTCGGACGAGCACTTCTTTCGCTGCCTGTACCTGCGCCTGGCCCCCAGTGCCGCGTTCGACTTCTTGCAGGGCGCGGTCGCGGCTGCGGTCGGCTCGCGCGCCGGCCAGTCCCCGTATCCGCACCTGAGCCTGGCCTATGCCCAGCCGCACCCCGACAACCAGCGCCTGTGCCAGCTGATGGCCGAGCAGTTCGCCCACCAGCCGCTGACGCTGGACCGGATCGCCGTGGTACGGTGCTCCAGCCAGCTGCCGATCACCCAGTGGGCCACCGTGTCGACCCATGCGCTGGCGCCACCAGCCAGGACCGATACCGCAGCTCCGCCCGCACTGGCGATCGCCCCGGGCCGCCGGCACGACATCGCCTGCCTGGGGCGGCTCGCCGTCGACCTGTACGCGCAACAACTCGGCGCCCGGCTCGAGGACGTGTCGAGTTTCGCCAAGTACCTGGGCGGCAGCTCGGCCAATATCGCGTTCGGCGTCGCCCGGCTGGGCCTGCGAGCGGCCATGGTCTCGCGGGTCGGCGACGAACAGATGGGGCGCTTCCTGACCGAGACGCTGGCGCGCGAGGGTTGCGACATATCCCAGGTCCAGGTCGACCCGCAGCGCCTGACC
>JBFIDI010000354.1:0-6216 GCA_041581405.1 Burkholderiaceae bacterium | reverse complement strand
GGGCGACGATCGGCTGCTCGTCGCCGGCGAGGCCGCCAGCCACTGCGTGGCCGCCTCCGGCCAGGACATGCTGGCGCAGTGGGACGCCGCGCGGCTGCGCAACACGGTGTTCCTGACCGACTGCATGAGCCCGGTGCCGGGTTTCGAGTCCGCGGCCGAGGATTTCCTGCGGCAACTGCGCGACGCCGGCGTCGCCTGCCGCAGCGCGGCCGAACTCGTTGCCGCGCCGCGCGCGTGAACGCAGAACCCATGCGGTGCCACCGGCCAGTGCCCCCGCCGCCCCGATGACCGATTCCGACCCGCTTCCCGAACGCAGCGGCGGCGCGGCGCGCAGGCGCATGACACGTGTCGTCGATGCCGGTCTGGAGCTGGGAGACACCGCCTTGCAGCAACTCGATCCGGCGCGCTGGAGCCGATCGCCGGTGCGCTGGCTGCTGGGCTGGTGGATGGTGGCGCAGTTCGCCGCCCAGATGCTGGTGCTGGCGCTGTCGCCGTCGAGTTACCGGCGCAGCCAGCGGCCGGTGATCTACCGGCAGCTCCATGGCGCGACGGCGCCGCTGCTGGCCGGTTTCGTCGCCTTGTCGGCCTTGCTCAGCCTGGTCATCATCCGCATCGTGATCGCCAGTGCCGCCGCTTACGGCCTGTCGCAATACGCGCTCGACGTGCTGGTGCGCACCCTGGTACTCGAACTGCTGCCGCTGCTGGTGGCGCTGTATGTCGCGTTGCGTTTCACCATGCCCAGCGGCGAGGAGGTGGCCGACCTGCGCCAGCAGGGCGTGTTGCACGCCATGTGGCGCAACGGCGGCGACCCCGCGCGTGACCTGCTGCTGCCACGCGTGCTGGCGGGCGTGTTCTCGGTGGTGTTCCTGGCCGCGCTCAGCGCGGTGCTGGCGCTGGTGATGACCTACGTCTCGTTGTACGGCTTCACCGCCTGGGGATTCGGCGCCTATACCCGCGACGTGGGCCACGTGTTCACGCCGGTGGTCACGCTGATCCTGTGCCTGAAGGCGTTTTTCTTCAGCCTGGTGGTGGCGATCCTGCCGATCGCGCCCAACCCGCGCTACGATGGCGCGCCGCTGCGCCGGCGCGACGAGATCAGCCAGCTCGGGCGCCTGTTCGCGCTGATCCTGCTGATCGAGGTGTTCTCGCTGGTGGGCAACTATTATTGATTGACAGTAAGAACCGGCCACCCGCCCGATCCATGCCCGAACCCATCGAATCCCAGCCGCCGCCGCCACCACCGGTGCGCCATCTCGAGCTCAAGGCCCGCTTGCTGCTGCTGGCCATGGTGCTGCTGGTCTCGGGCGCCATCGGCTACCTGATGTATGCGCGCGGCGCGTTCGAACGCACCCAGCAGGTGGTGCTGATCGCCGACGACTCCGAAGGCATCGTGGTCGGCATGAACATGACCTTCTCCGGTTTCCCGATCGGCCGGGTCGGGCGCATCGAACTGTCGTCCGAGGGCAATGCCCGCATCATCGTCGACGTGCCGCAGAAAGACGCGCACTGGCTGCGCACGTCCAGCGTGTTCACGATGGAGAGCGGCCTGGTCGGCGGCACCAAGATCCGCGCCTTCACCGGCGTGTTGACCGACCCGCCGCTGCCCGACGGGGCCGAACGCAAGGTCTTGCGCGGCGACGCGGCGGCCGAGATTCCGCGCATGGTGGCCAGCGTGCGCGAACTGGTCACCAACCTGGGCGCGTTGACCAGCCAGGACGCGCCGCTCAACGCCAGCCTGCGCAACCTGCAACAGGCCGCCGAACGGCTCAACGGCCCGCGCGGCGCCATCGGCGTGTTGCTGGGCAACGACGCCGATGCGCGGCAACTGTCGCAGGCCCTGGCGCGCACCAACGCCTTGCTGGCGCGGGTCGACGGCCTGGTGCTCAAGGCCGACGGCATCGCCCAGCGCACCGACGGCATGATCGCGCGCGCCGACCAGCAGGTGTTCGGCCAGGACGGCATGGTGTCCGAGACCCGGGCCACCGTGGTGCAGCTCAACGGCTTGCTGATGGATGCGCGCAACAGCCTGAAGAAGGTCGACGCAGTGCTGGTCGAGGCCCAGGCCATCGGTGCGAACACGCGCGAGGCCACGACCGACCTGGGCAGCCTGCGCACCGAGGTCGAGGCCAGCCTGCGCAAGGTCGAGCACCTGGTCAACGAGATCAACCGCAAGTGGCCGTTTGCGCGCGATGCGCAGATCAAGCTGCCATGACGCCGTCCACGACCCGATTCGTCACGACGGCCGCGCTCGTCGCCCTGCTGGCCGGCTGCGCCGGCACGCCGCCGCCGCCGGACTGGCAGTTGAATGCGCAAGGCGCGCTCGAACGCGCGCAGGAGGCCTACCTCGCGGGCCAGGGCCGTATCGAGGAGCTGGAGTTCGCACGGGCCCGCGCCGAGATCGCGCGCACCGGCCGGGCCGACCTGCTGGCCCGGGCGGAACTGGTGCGCTGCGCGACCCGGGTCGCGAGCCTGGTGTTCGAGCCCTGTACCGGCTTCGATGCCTGGCAGGCGGACGCCGCGCCCGCCGAGCAGGCTTATGCGCGTTACCTGCAGGCACAGGCCTCGGCCCCGGACGCCGGCCTGTTGCCCGCGCAGCACCGGCCCATGGTGGCGCCAGCCGCCGGCGGTGCGCAACTGGCTTCGGTGCAGGAACCGTTGTCGCGCCTGGTCGCGGCCGGCGTGTTGCTGCGCGGCAACCGTGCCGACCCGCAGACCGTCGCGCTGGCGATCGACGCCGCATCGAGCCAGGGCTGGCGCCGGCCGCTGCTGGCCTGGCTGGGCGTGCAGGCGCAACGCGCCGAGCAGGCCGGCGATGCGGCCGAACTGGCGCGCATCCGGCGGCGCATGCAACTGGTCGGCGGCGAGGCGCCGGCGCGCCAGCCCTGAGCCGGCCCGGACACCGCCGCGACGTGGCACCGAACCGCTACTTCCGCTTTGCCAGCCGCACGCCGGTCCTGCTGGCCACCGGCACGGGGGTGCTGGTCTGGCTGCTGCTGGTGTTTCCGTCGCTGCCCATCGGCGGCGACGTGCTCGACATCCGCGCGGGTTACGGGTTTGCCGAGTTCCAGGCCGCGATGGAGCAATACGGCGTGGCCGGCCGGCGCGTCTATGCGTGGTCGAGCCCGACGCTCGACACGATTTTTCCAGCGCTGTACGTGACCCTGTTCGCCGGCCTGCTGACGCGGTTGCGGCCGTCGGACGGCTGGACCTGGCTGGCCTGGATCCCGGTGTTCGCCGGGGCCTGGGACCTGTGCGAGAACGCGCAGATCACCGCGATGCTGCTGATGTACCCCGATGTCGGACCGACCCAGGTTGCGTGGGCCTCGTTCTTCACCTACATGAAGAACGTCTGGATCGGTCCGGCCTACCAGTTGCCGACGATCGCGCTGGTGCTGGCGGCGCTGATCCGGTGGTGGGCCCGCCGGCGCCAGCGGCGTGACCAGGCCGGGCGTTAGCTTGCCGTGGCGGCCGGCCGGCGGGGCGCGATCGGTGCCGATGCGATACTCGTGCGCGCAGCGGCCGACCCCGGCCCTGTGCCACTGCAGGCCTGCGGCGCACGGTGGCGGGCACACGCACAGGAGGTAACTCGTCGATGACATCCACAACCCTGGTCCTGTTGGTGCTGCTGGCCGTCGTGCTGGTGCTGGGCATCGTGATCTACAACAAGCTCACCCGGCTGCGCAACGCGATCGCGAACGCGTTTGCCCAGATCGACGTGCAGCTCAAGCGCCGCTACGACCTGATCCCGAACCTGGTCGAGACCGCACGCAAGTACCTGCAACACGAACGCGAGACGCTCGAGGCGGTGATCGCCGCGCGCAACCAGGCCCAGGCGGCGGCCGGCAAGGCGCGTGCCGACCTCGCCGGCGCCGGCAACGTCGCCGCGCTCGGTGCCGCCGAGGCCGCACTCGGCGGCGCGCTGGGCAAGCTGATGGTGGTCGTCGAGGCTTATCCCGAACTCAAGGCCGACCGCAACATGCGCGAGTTCGCCGAGGAGCTGACCTCGACCGAGAACCGCATCGGTTTTGCGCGCCAGGCCTACAACGACAACGTGCTCGAATACAACGACGCCGCGATGCAGTTTCCCGCCAACCTGGTGGCGCGGCTGTTCGGCTTCGACGAGGCCGCCACGCTGCAATCCACCCAGTCCGCCGCCGAGCGCAGTGCCCCCGCGGTCCGGTTCTGACTGCGCCGTGTAGCAGGCCTGCGACCGCGCCGTGCGTTTTCGCCAGCACCAGGACAAGGCCCGGTCGGCGACCCGGCGCCTGCTGCTGCTATTTCTGCTGACCGTGCTGGCGACGGTGCTGGCCGTCAACGTCGTGCTGGCGCTGTTGTGGTCGCTGCAGACCGGCAACCTGCTCGACTATCCACGCTGGTTCTTCGAGACCAACAGCGTGTTGTGCGCCGCCTTCATCCTGGGCGGCAGCTGGATCGAGACCGTGCAGCTGCGGCGCGGCGGCGCCCATGTGGCGCAGATGGTGGGCGGGCGCGAGTTGCTGGTGCCGCGTGATGGCCACGAGCAGCGGTTGCGCAACGTGGTCGAGGAGATGGCGATCGCCAGCGGCCTGAAGGTGCCGCGTATCTTCGTGCTCGACCGCGACGACGCCATCAACGCCTTTGCCGCGGGCTGGGAGCAGAACGACAGCGTGGTGGCGGTGACGCGCGGCGCGCTGCAGCGGCTCAGCCGCGACGAGTTGCAAGGCGTCGTGGCGCATGAGTTCAGCCATATCCTGCAGGGCGACGCCCGGCTGAACATGCGCCTGATCGGCCATGTGTGGGGCTTGCAGCTGCTGTTCCTGCTCGGGCGCGACCTGTTCGGCGCCACCGACGCGCGTGGCCGCCGGACCGGCTTCGTGCTGATGGGCCTGGGGCTGATGGTGGTGGGAAGCATCGGCTGGCTGGCCGGGCGGCTGCTCAAGGCGGCCGTTTCGCGCCAGCGCGAGTTCCTGGCCGATGCGGCGGCAGTGCAGTTCACGCGCCAGCGCGACGGCATCGGCGGCGCCTTGCGCAAGATCGCCGGCCAGCATGCCGACGGGCAGCGCGCGGTCGGCAACAGCCGCGCCGAGGTGATCTCGCACATGTTGTTGTCGTCCCGCATCTTCGGCTCCGCCGGCGCGCTGGCCACCCATCCGCCGCTGGCCGAACGGATCCGGCGCATCTACGGGCGTCCGATGCCGGCGCTGCCCAGCGCGGTGGTGGCGGCCGCTCAGCCGGCGACCCCGACGGTTGCGGACATGGCGATGGCCTTCGACGGCGGCATCGGCGACGCGCAGGCCGAAACGCAGGCCGAGGGAGCGCATGAGGGCGCGGACGCGGGCGAGCGGCCTGCGTCGCCGCTGGCGCAGTCGCCGCCGACGCCGCCTCAGCCGACCTGGCCGGACGACCTGTTGTCCATCGCCTGGCCACACGACCTGGTGCCGGCCACGCTGGCTTTCCTGGTGCCGGCGCCGGACGGGCCGGAGCACCGGGCCTGGCGCACCGTGTGCGCTGCGCCGGACGATGGCCGGCCGGCCGCCGTGTTGCGGCAGGCCTGGGCCTTGCCGGCGAACGCCCGCCAGGCCGGGTTCGAGCGCCTGCTGACCCGGTGTGCGTCCTTGCCCTTGCCCGAGCGCACGCAGCTGCGCCGGCATGCCCACCGGATCGTGGGCTCGGACGGACGGCTGGTGTTCTCCGAGATCTGGCATTGCCTGCTGCTCGACCATGTGCTGGCGCTGCACCACGAGAGCGTGTTGCGGGAGACCCATGCGTTGTCGCTGGCCGCCTGTGCACCGGCGATCGCCGTGTTGACCGGCGTGCTGGCGACGCAGGCCGGCGCCGGCACCGCGGAGCGTGACGACACGGTTGCGCGCTGGTGCGCGACCCTGGCCACGGCGCTGGAGCTCGACGCCGTGCCGACACCCGCGGCGGCGCCGACACTGCCGGCCATCACCGGCGCCGTGCACCGGCTGGCATGCCTGTCGTGGATGTTGCGGCCGCAGCTGATGAAGGCCTGGTGCACGCTGGTGCTGGGCCCGCCGGCCGGGGCGGCGCGGGCGTCGCAGGAGCTGGCCGATGCCTTGCGCACCCTGTGCATCCTGATCGACACGCCGATGCCGCCGCTGCTCAAGCCGTGGTATCCGCACCGGGAGCCGTACGGCGCCTGAGGCGGGAGTGGGGTGGGTGGGTGCGCCGGCGCCTTACAGCGCGCGCAGGATGCCCAGCGCGAACGGCACGCTG
>JBFIDI010000353.1:0-6254 GCA_041581405.1 Burkholderiaceae bacterium | reverse complement strand
CGCCGCCTACGTCACCGGCCAGGAAATCCTGGTTGACGGCGGTGTCAGCCAGGTCCTCATGAGCCAGTTCGCCGGATTGCCGAAGCCCCCTGCTTCGGCCTGATCACCCCTCCCTCGACCTCAACGAAAGGAAATTGTCATGAAGAGAAGAAGCTTCATAACCAGCGCCTCCGGCGCGTTCGCAAGCGGCATTTTCGTGGCGCCGTCCATCCTTGCACAGGAGAAATACCCGACCCAGACCATCAGGGTCATCGTCGGCGCCGCACCTGGCGCAACGACGGACTTCGCGGGGCGGCTCGTCGCCGATATTCTCAGCCAGAACCTGGGCACCGCGATCGTCACCAACCAGCCCGGCGCGAATGGCACGATTGCAGCGCGCAATGTGATCCGGGCGAATCCCGATGGCTACACCGTGCTGTTCTATTACAGCGACCAGATGCAGGTTGCACCGCTGGTCTACAAGCAGGCGTATGACCCCATCGGCGACTTCGCACACATCACGACGGCGGTGCGCAGTGGCGGGTTCATCCTCGCGGTGCCAGCCAACTCGCCGGCCAAGACGTTCGATGAGTTCATCGCATACGCCAAGAGCGGCAAGAAGGCCATGAACTACGGCACCTATGGTGTCGGCAGTTCGGTCCAGCTCGGGTTCGAAGTGCTCAATGAGCGGTACGGCCTGAACATGACACACGTCCCGTACAAGGGCGGTGCGCCGAGCTACCAGGCAGCCGTGGCCGGCGAAGTGGACATCGTGGCAGGAACGAGCTTCGTACAGTTGCTGCGAGCCGGTCGCCTGCGGCCGCTGGCCATCGGTGGCAACCAGCGTTCGACCGAATTCACGACCTTGCCCAGTCTGGGCGAGCTCGGTCTCAGTCCGTCCATTTTCGCTCCGGTGTTTTATGGGCTCGCAGCGCCCAAGGGAACGCCGCCGGAAATCGTGGCCATGATCCGCGCGGCATTCACCAAGGGAGCGCAGGCGCCCGATTTCGCGAGCAAGCTGGCCAACAGCGCGCACGAGCCGTTCGTCCTTGGCGCAGACGAGAGCGTGGCGCTGATCCAGAAGGGGCTGGACACGTATCGGCCCGTCGTGCAAAAGCTGGGTATCACCATCGAATAGGATACATATCTATGTCCAAACCAAACATTGCGCTCATCGTCGGCTCGACCCGTCCCGGCCGTTTTGCGGACCGTCCCGCCGCCTGGTTGCAGGAACTGGCGCTGCGTCGACAAGACTTCGAGATGCAAGTCCTCGACCTGCGCGACTATCCCCTGCCCTTCTTCGAGGAGGCCGGCCCGCCTGCAGCCGTGCCGCCGGCCAACGACGTTGCAAAGGCGTGGGCAAACGCGCTCTCCCGATACGACGGCTTCATTTTCCTGACGCCGGAATACAACCACGGCCCGCCCGCGGTGCTGAAAAACGCGCTCGACTACGCGTACAAGGAATGGGGATTGAAACCCGCGGCGTTCGTCGGATACGGCGCACTGGGCGCGGCACGCTCCGTGCAGGCACTGCGCTTGTCGGTCCTTGCGCTGCGCATGGCGTCGATTTCGAAAGCGGTTCACCTGGGCGCGGAGTTTGCAGCGATTCGGGGCGGCAAGCGTTTCGACGAGTTTCCGCACCTGGAAAAGGCCGCGGACGCCATGTTCGACGAACTCGTCCTGTGGGCGAAGGGGTTGTGCGTGATGCGCGAGGCTGTCTGATCGAACCGCCGCATGTTGGCGCCGGCGGGGTGACCGGCGTTTTTGCACAGCGGCATCGGGCAAGGATGATCGAGGTAGTCCGATGCGCACGATCAAGCGCAGAACAACACTGCGTTTCAGAAGGCAGAGAAGGCAGGCACGCCACGCCGTCGGATTGAGCCAGGTGCGGGTGCACGATCTGCACCACGCCGATGGCCAGCATGTGCGAGACGCTGGCGTGAGCGAGGAAGACCGCGCACGGGTGCCTGGACATGCGGGCAACGGAAAGCCGCAACACGATGCAGCGGCGACCGTGGCCAAACTGCTCGAGGCGACCAACGCCGTGCCAAAAACCCGCGATCGCACCAAGGTGCTGCGGGTGGCAAACGGATGAGACGAGGGGGAAAAAGTTGCGCAATGGTCGCGCAAAAGAACACGGACCAGCAGGTCCTGACCGGCTAATCCCTGTGAAATGGTCGGGGCGAAAGGATTCGAACCTTCGACCCTCTGGTCCCAAACCAGATGCGCTACCAGGCTGCGCTACGCCCCGACGAGCCCGTATTCTATCCGCTGAACCCCGCCTTTCCGGGCCGCAGCGCCAATGAGTTGCACAGATTGCTTGGGCTACAGTGTGCGCCATGGCCGATATGCAAGAACCGACGATCCCCTGGCTCGAGGCCGGCGCGGCGTTTCCGCCCGCCGCGTGCGCGCTCGGGCCCGACACGGATGCGCCGGGCCTGGTTGCGGCCGGTGGTCGCTTGGACGTGCACAGCCTGCATGCGGCCTACAGCCGTGGCATCTTCCCCTGGTACAGCGATGGCCAGCCCATTCTGTGGTGGAGCCCGGATCCGCGCATGGTGCTGCAGGTGGACCGGTTCCGCCTGCATCCGTCGATGCGCAAGACGCTGCGACGATTCATCCGCTCGCCGGGCTGCGAGAT
This sequence comes from Burkholderiaceae bacterium, assembly GCA_041581405.1. Classification (GTDB taxonomy): domain Bacteria; phylum Pseudomonadota; class Gammaproteobacteria; order Burkholderiales; family Burkholderiaceae_C; genus CAISIP01. The sequence continues at coordinate 3,634 of JBFIDI010000353.1, read as the reverse complement.
CCGCTTCGACTCGGATTTCGCCCGGGTGATCGCGCAGTGCGCCAGCCATCCGCGCGACGGCGGCGGCGGCACCTGGATCGTGGCCGACATGCAGCTGGCCTACCGCCAGTTGCACCGTGCCGGCCTGGCGCACAGCGTCGAAACCTGGGTCGACGGCGAACTGGTCGGCGGCCTGTACTGCGTGGCGATCGGACAGGCCGTGTTCGGGGAGTCCATGTTCAGCCGGGTGCGCGACGCGTCCAAGATCGCGCTGTCGGCACTGGTCGCGTTTTGCCGCTTTCACGGGATCCGGGCCATCGACTGCCAGCAGAACACCCGGCACCTGGCCTCGCTGGGCGCGGCGGAGATGCCGCGCGCGGCCTTCGTGCAGCATTGCCAGCGTGCCGTCGCCCTGCCCGCCCCGCAGTGGGTTTTCCAGCCTCTATACTGGCAGCAACTCCTGCCTGACCGGGACGCAAACCAGTGACGCACCTCAAGGATCTACCGCTCCAGACGCTGCAGTTCTATGCAACGGCGCCGTATCCGTGCAGCTACCTGGACGGCAAGCAGGCGCGTTCCCAGGTGGCCACGCCGAGCCACCTGATCAACAACGCCACCTATTCGGAGCTGGTCAGCCAGGGTTTCCGGCGCAGCGGCATGTTCACCTACCGGCCCTATTGCGACGGCTGCGATGCCTGCACCCCGCTGCGCGTGCTGGTGGGGCCGTTCCAGGCCGATCGCAGCCAGCGCCGCGCCTGGCGCCAGCATGCGAACCTGCAGGTCCGGGTCATCAAGCTGTGTTTCGCCCCCGAGCACTACCAGTTGTACCTGCGTTACCAGAATGGCCGCCATGCCGGCGGCGGCATGGACCAGGACAGCATCGAGCAATACACGCAGTTCCTGCTGCAAAGCCGCGTCAACTCGCGCCTGGTCGAGTTCCGGGAGCCGGGCGAAGACGGCCGGCCCGGCGCACTGAAGATCGTCTCCATCGTCGATGTGCTCGAGGATGGCATCTCCGCGGTCTATACCTTCTACGAACCCGAACCCGGCACGAGTTACGGCACCTATTGCGTGTTGTGGCAGATCGCACAGGCACGCGCCCTGAAGCTGCCGCACCTGTACCTGGGCTACTGGATCGCCGAAAGCGCCAAGATGAACTACAAGGCGCGGTTTCGTCCGCTGCAGATCCGGGTCAACGGCAACTGGCAGACGCCGCAAACCCTGCACGGCTCGACGAACCCACGGCGACAACCCGCATGAAGAAGGACGACACACAGCCGGGCGCCACGCCGACGGTTCAGGTCATCGAGCGCATGTTCGCGTTGATGGACGTGCTGGCATCGCGCGACGACGCCATTTCGCTGAAGGACATCAGCGAAAAGACCGGCCTGCACCCGTCGACCGCCCACCGGATCCTGAACGACCTGGCGATCGGTCGGTATGTGGAGCGCCCCCAGCCCGGCAGTTATCGGCTGGGCATGCGGCTGCTCGAACTGGGCAATCTGGTCAAGGACCGGCTGAACGTGCGCGATGCGGCCATGGGCCCGATGCGCGAGTTGCACAAGCGCATCCAGCAACCGGTGAACCTGAGCATGCGCCAGGGCGACGAAATCGTCTATGTCGAACGTGCGTTCAGCGAACGCTCCGGCATGCAGGTGGTGCGCGCCATCGGTGGCCGGGCGCCGCTGCACCTGACCTCGGTCGGCAAGTTGTTCCTGGCCGCCGACGATGCCCAGCGCATCCGTGCCTATGCCGGCCGTACGGGCCTGCATGGACAGACCCGCAACAGCATCACCCAGCTGCCGGTCCTCGAACGTGAACTGGCCAAGGTCCGGCAGCTCAACTACGCGCAGGACAACGAGGAACTGGAACTGGGTGTGCGTTGCATGGCCGCCGGCATCTACGACGACCAGGGCAAGCTCATCGCCGGCCTGTCGATCTCGGCGCCCGCCAGCCGGCTGGAGGAAAGCTGGCTGGCGCCGTTGCAGGACACAGCGCAGGAGATTTCACGCACGCTGGGCTACCTGCCGGACGCCCTGGGGCACCACGACCACGGTTGAACCCGCCGATGATGCGGCGGGGCCGCCATGCCCGCGGGCGCCGGGCCTCAGCGCATCGCGGTGCGCGCCGTTGCCACCGATTCCACCCACTTGCGAACCCGCTCCGCGTCCCCGAGGCGGCTGAGCTTGCCGGCCGAGTCCAGGAACACCATGATCAGGTTGCGACCGGCGATCGTGGTCTGCATGACCAGGCAGCGGCCGGCCTCCGAGATGTAACCCGTCTTCTGCAGGCCGATCTCCCAGCGCGGGTTGTTCACCAGCCGGTTGGTGTTGTTGTATTGCAGCGTGCGGTCACCCACGGCCACCTCGTGTTTCGACCAGGTCGAGTATTCGCGCACGGTGGCATCCGCATGGGCCGTATTGACCAGCTTGGCCAGGTCCTGTGCGCTCGACTGGTTCTTGCTCGACAGGCCGGTCGGCTCGACGAAGCGGGTGTCCTTCATGCCGAGTTCGCGGGCCTTGTTGTTCATCTGGGCGACAAAGGTCGACATGCCGCCCGGCGCGCTGCGGCCCAGCGCATGGGCGGCGCGGTTCTCGCTCGTCATCAGCGCCAGGTGCAGCAGTTCGGCCCGGCTCAGTTCGGTGCCCACGCGCAGACGCGAACGACTGTGTTTCTCGGTGTCCACGTCGTCCTGCGTGATGACGATCATCTCGTCCATCGGCAGATTCAGTTCCTTGACGATGAGCGCCGTCATCAGCTTGGTCAGCGAGGCGATGGGCAACACCGCATCGTCGTTCTTGCGCAGCAATACTTCGCTGGTGTCCTGGTCGATCACGTAGGCCACGCTGGACTTGAGATCGAGCGGGTCGTCGGTGTTCTGCAACCCGGCAGCGACGCCGTACGACAGCTTGGCCGGGACGACGGCCCGCGCGACGGCGACCTGCTTGCGCTTGGCCGCCACGGAAATCGGGCGCTTGCTGGTGCTGCGCTTGGCCAGTTGCGGCTTGCGGGACGATGCCTTCGCGACCTGCGACTTGCGGGCGGACGCCTTGACGAGTTGTGGCTTGCGGGTGGACGCCTTGACGACCTGTGTCTTCTTGGCCGATTTCGACACGGCGGTCTTGCTCGTTCCGGCCTGGGCAGCGGGTGCCAGCAGCGCCAGGAAAAAACCGCACAACACGAGGACACGCACAACTGGATTCATCTTTCACCTCGGATTCGTCAGCGCCACAACTGTTACCACCCGCAACGGAACGCGGAGAAACTAGTGTAAACAGAAAAATGGCGCAAGATCAACCACTTGCGCCACTTATTTCATGTTTGTTGACAAATCAGGGGTTGATCCACCCTTGTGCAGGCACTCGTTCAGCTTTGCTATGTAACTTATTGAGCGCACTCAGATAAGCCTTGGCCGAGGCAACGATGATGTCCGGGTCGGCGCCGACGCCGTTGACCACCCTGCCGCTGTTTTGCAGCCGCACCGTGACTTCACCCTGGCTTTCGGTCGACCCGCTGATGGCGTTGACCGAATACAACACCATCTCGGCGCCGCTGTTCACATGCGACTCGATGGCCTTGAGCGACGCATCCACCGGGCCGTTTCCGTCCGACGTGGCGCTGACCTCCTTGCCGTCGACCGTGAACACGACGCTGG
>JBFIDI010000352.1:0-6258 GCA_041581405.1 Burkholderiaceae bacterium | reverse complement strand
ATGCCGGCCTGATCGCCTGCGCGGCACACGACATGGCGCTGGTGTTCGGCGCCATCGCGCCCTCCAGCCCGAGTTACCTGTTCTGGGGCTTCACCGTGGTGCTGCTCGTGTATGCACTGATTACCGGCGACTACATCATCAAGACGCTGAACCGGGCCGAGAACAGCAACCTGGAGCTGGAGCAGCGGATCGCCAGCAAGTCGGCCGAGCTCGAGCAGAGCTACCAGCAGTTGCGCAGGACGGAGATGGCCGGGGCCTTGTCGTCGGCGCGGCTGCATGAACGCGAGCGATTGCTGCGCGACATGCACGACGGCCTGGGCGCACAGCTGATGACGGCGCTGCGCGGCATCGAGCGCGAGGCGCTCAACCGCGACCAGATCGCGCAGTCGCTGCAGGACGGCATCGACGAGCTGCGCATGCTGATGGACAGTGCCGACATGGGGTCGGACCTGTCTGCCGCGCTGGCCGCCTGGCGCAACCGCTGGGACAACCGGCTCGGGGCCGCCGGCGTGCAGTTGCACTGGCACCTGGACGACTCCATCGACGGGCTGCAGCTCGACAGCGATGTGCTGCTGCAGATCATGCGCATCCTGCAGGAGGCCGCGACCAATGTCGTCAAGCATGCGCGCGCGCACAACCTGCACGTGCAGGCCCGGCTGGTGCGCCAGGGCGAGCAGATCTGGCTGCTCATCGTCGCGCGCGACGACGGGCACGGGCTGCCCCGCCAGGACACCTTGCGCAGCCAGCGCGGCCTGCGCAACATGGGGCACCGCGCGGCGCAGATCGGCGCACAGCTCGACGTCGCCAACGGCGACGATGCGCAGGGCGGGTGCCAGGTGCTGCTCGAGTTGCGCATCCAGCCGCCGCCCGAACGCCCGGAGCGCCGGCGCCACGCCCGCACCCCGGAGCCGCCGGCCGCGACGCCGACGACGACGCCCGGCACCGTCAGCTGACCAGGCCGCGCCGGGCCGCCTCGACCGCGGCCTCGGCGCGCGAGGAGATGTCGAGCTTGCGGTAGATGTCGCGCACGTAACTGGTCACCGTGTGCGCGCTGATGCCCAGCAGGCCCGCGGCCTCCGGCACCTTGTAGCCCTTGCCGATCAGGCGCAGCACGTCGACCTCGCGTTCGGTCAGCTGGCGATGCGGTTCTTCCGGGTCGGCCCCGGCGTCCGCCGGTGGCGGCCGTCCCATCGGCCCCTGCAGCGCCGCGGCGTCGGGCAGGTCGCGGAAATGCTGCAGCAGGCGCAACGCGATCGACGGCGACAACGCCGGCTCGCCGAGCCGGATGCGCTGCAGCTGCGACACCACGACCGCGCTGGGCTGGGACTTCAGGATGTAGCCGGTGGCGCCGGCGCGCAGCGCCGGGAACACGTGCGTGTCGTTGTCATGGATCGTTGCCACGATGACCGCCGCTCCCGGCCGGGCCGCGACCAGTTCGCTGATCAACTCCTCGCTGGTGCCGTCGGGCAGGCCCCAGTCGACCAGGGCCAGGCCATAGGCGAAATCGGCCATGCGTTCGCGTGCATGCGCCAGCGACGCGGCGGTGTCGACCTGGCGCACCTCGGGCAAGGCGCGGGGCAGCAGCTCGGCCAGCCACTGGCGCGGCTCGTCCAGGTCCTCGACGATCAGCGCACGCGCAAACAAGGCCTCCGTCGGTGCGTTGGCAAGGTTCATGGTGCGCGATCGTCGTTCATGTGCGCGTCGGCGCCTATTTCTGCATGTCGCCGAGCTTGCAGCCTTTGGACAGGAACATCGTGGTCAGGTGTTCCTTGCGGCCTTGCGCCTGTTGCGCCAGCATCGCGCCTTGTTGCGCCTGCAGCGCCGCCTGTTGTTGCGCCACGGCTTGTTGCTGGGCGTTGGCCGTGGCCGCCTGCTGCGCCGCGCCACCGAGCAGGCCGCCGAGCAGGGATCCGCCGCCGAATCCGGCGAAACCGCTGCGCGCGGCACCATGGGCGATGGCGGTCTGGGCCACGGCGCCGGCCACCTGGGTGCCGACGTTGGCGTTGTTGGCGTCGGCGGCGGCCGCGACCGGCACCGCGGGCTGCGATGCACGCGCGATCACGGCGTCCATCTGCACGGTCTCGTTGTAGATCTGCTGGCAGCTCAGGTCGTTGTCGGTCATGCGCACCCGTTCGATGGTCTGCGCATGCGCGTTGATCGCGGCTGGCAACAGCAGCAGCAACGCGACGGAGGCAGCCAGGGTCGACGACCGGCCGGGGAAGGCTGTGGACTTCACGGATCTTTCCTTGAAAGTGGTCGAACAACGGCGAGCCGAACGCGACCACGCCACCGTCGGTGCCTGCGCACCGAAGCGGCGAACATACCACCGCGGCCGCCATTGCGGAACCCCCCGTGCCGGGGGGTCGACCGGCGAACCGCTACGGGCTCTCGGCGATCGCCTTGGCGAGGTAGTCGATCTGCCGCTGCAGGTCGGTCTCGGTGTCGGCAAACCGCTGTGCGATGTCGGCGAACTCGTGCTGCACCTCGATCAACGCGTCCACGACGTCCGGCGCGAACTGGCCGCCGCGTTCCTGGAACAGGCGCTGCATGGCCTTGTCGTGCGTGATGCCGGCACGGTAGACCCGGTGGCTGGTCAGGGCGTCGTAGCTGTCGGCCACGGCCATCAGCAGGGCCGGCAAGGGGATCGCATCGCCCGCAAGCCCTTGCGGATAACCGTTGCCGTCCCAGCGCTCGTGATGGCCATGGGCGATGTCGCGGGCCATGTCGAGGAACACCGACGGCGCGCCGGCGCTGCGCTGGATCTGCTCGATGATGTCGCGCCCGATCTCGGCGTGGCTGCGCATCGTCTCGACCTCGTCCGGTGTCAGTGCGCCGGGCTTGAGCAGGATGCGATCGGGTATGGCGCTGTTGTCGATGTCGTGCAAGGCGCTGGCGCGCACCAGCGCCTCGAACGCATCGTCCGACCACAGGCTGGCATACGGTTCGGCCTGGCGCAGCTGGCGCGCCAGCGCCCGCACGAACAGCTGGATACGGTGGATGTGGTGGCCCGCCTCGCCGGGCTCGGCGGTCGTCGCCAGCGCCTGCACCAGCGCATGGTTCAGGCCGGCTGGCTGCTCCCATGCGGCGACTGCGGCCGACGACCCGACCGGGGACTCGGCCACCGCGCCGTGGGACAAGGGATCTGATGAACTCAAGGCAACTCTCCGCGTGATGGGCCTGCCTGATGTTACGACGAGTGGAGGTGCCGCCGGGGCGGCTGCCGTTTCGACGTCAGGCCGGCGGCGCCGATGCCGGCGCTTCGGCGTCGCGGGGGCGCAGCGGCAACCGGTAGACCCAGACCGGCCGGCCATCGGGCAATGCGAGCCGGTGGTCCGGATGCACGTCCCGCGCCTCGAATTCCAGGCTGACCAGCCAGCTGCCCGGCGCCATCTCGGCCGACGCCTTGGCCACGGCCCGGGGCATGCTCTCGGGCCGCTGGAACAGGTAGACCAGCGCATACGGCCGCCAGGGTCGCTGCCAGATGTCGCCATGGCGGACCTGCGCCCACGGGCAACGCAAGGCACAGGCGATACGCAGCGGCCAGCTCCATTCGATGCCGTGCAGCCGTGCCTGCGGATAGGCCGCGCGCAAGGCGCGCAAGCCGTGGCCCAGGCCGCAGCCGGCATCGAGCACGGCGGAATCCGGGGGCAGCACCACCCGGGCCGGCAGCTCGGCCAGCGCGTCGGCCGGCGTCGGGAACAGGGGTGCATCGCGCCAGGCCTTGACCGGGTAGACCAGCAACGCGGCCAGCAGCAACACCAGCCAGACCCAGCCGGGAACGATGGCTGCTCCACTGACGAACACGGCCACCGGGAATCCTGCGGCGACGATGATGCGCCGCCACCACCGGGTCGCGACCAGGCTCAGCAGCAGCCCGGCCAGCGCGCCCAGCAGCAGCGCTGCAACCGGTGCCAGGCCGAGCCGGTCGGCCAGCCGGTAGGCGAGCCAGCACAGGGTCCAGGCCAGCACCGCCGGCAGGGGCCAGGGCAGGCGCAGCGGCATCGGACGCGGCGCCGCTCAGCGACTGGCGTCGTGGCTGAGCTTGTCGATCAGGCCGTTGAGCTCCTCGAGCGAGCCGAACTGGATCGCGACCTCGCCGAGCTCGAGCATCCGGCCTCCCCGCTTGACGCGTTTCTTGATCCGCACCTCGACATCGGCGGTCAGCAGGTCGGACAACTCCTCCTCGACCCGTCGCAGGTCGCGCGACTTTTCCTTCTTGGGCTTGGGCGAGGTCAACGCGAATTCGGCCGAGAGTTTCTTCACCAGCGCCTCGGCCTCGCGCACCGACATCTTGCGCGCCGCGATCTGGGTGGCGGCGGTGATCTGCGACGAGCGCTCCAGCGCCAGCAACGCGCGCGCATGGCCCATTTCGAGGTCGCCGGCCATCAGCATGGTCTGCACCGGATCGGCCAGCTGCAGCAGGCGCAGCAGGTTGCTGGCGGCGCTGCGCGAGCGGCCCACGGCCTGCGCGGCCTGCTCGTGGGTGAGCCCAAACTCCTTCACCAGGCGTTGCAGGCCTTGGGCCTCTTCGAGCGGGTTGAGGTCTTCCCGCTGCATGTTCTCGATCAGGCCCATGGCGGCGGCGGCCTCGTCGCCGACGTCGCGCACCAGCACCGGCACGTTGTCCAGGCCGGCCAGCCGGGCGGCCCGGAAACGCCGTTCGCCGGCGATGATCTCGTATACCGGCCGGTCGCCGCGGGTCACCGCATCGACGTCGGCGCCGCCGTCCTGCGCACGCAGGCGCTGCAGGCCCTCGGAGGCGTCCAGGCGCCGCACCAGGATGGGCTGCATGATGCCCTGGGCCTTGATCGACTCGGCCAGCTCATACAAGGCGCCCTCGTCCATGCGGGTGCGGGGCTGGTACTGGCCCGGCACCATGTCCGTGAGCAGCAGGCTCGCGGGTTGACCCTGGCCCGCCGACGTGTCGGCGTCGCCGGCCTCGGCCTGGGCCGCGGGCCCGAGCAGGGCTTCCAGGCCACGGCCCAATCCCTTGAATTTCTTGGTCACCATGACGTGTCCTCCTCCTCGTGTCGTGTCATTGCGGCGGCGGCCGCGCGGCCGCCGTCTGCGCGCCGCTGGCGCGGCACAGGTCCAGCAGGCGGTCGTGGCCATCGGGCCAGTCGCCCAGGCCGCTGTCGGTATTGATATGGCCGGCATTACCGTAGTCGACGAAATGCGAGCCCCAGCTGGCGGCGAAATGGCGCGCCCGTTCGATGCGGCAATACGGGTCGTCCTGGCTGCCGATCAACACGCTGGGAAACGGCAGCGGCTGCAACACCACCGGCGACCAGCTGGCCAGCACGGCCGCGACGGCCTCGGTCTGCGGGTCGCCGGGCGCCACCAGCAGGGCCGCCTGGATGCGGTGGGCCAGGCCGGAATGCGCCGCCCAGGCCGCCACCAGCTGGCAACCCAGGCTGTGCGCCACCAGCACGATACCCGCCGGCGCGTCCGCCGCCCGGCCATGCTCCAGCTCGAGCACGACATCCTGCAGCCGCGCGACCCAGTCGCCGCGCAAGGGGTGCATCCAGTCGTGTTGCTCGACACGGCGGTAGCCATGGCGCCGCTCCCACCGGCTTTGCCAGTGGTCGGGCCCGGAGTTCTGCCATCCGGGCAGCAACAGAATCGTGGAGTCAGCCATACGCTACGAAATGAATAGCACAAGACGATGGACAGGAAGGCCTTCGGCCTGCTGTCACAGCGTCGCGATACGCGTCACCATCTCCTCGGCAAAGGCCACGTAGGCCTGCGCCCCCTTGGACGCGGGGTCGAACACCACGCCGGGTACACCGTAGCTGGGTGCTTCGGCCAGCCGCACGTTGCGCGGAATCACGGTATCGAACACCTTCTCGGCGAAATGCGCCTTGAGCTGGTCGCTGACCTGTTGCTGCAAGGTGATGCGCGGGTCGAACATGACGCGCAGCAGGCCGATCACGGCCAGGTCCTTGTTCATGTTGGCGCGCACCTGGCGAATGGTGTTGACCAGGTCGGTCAGGCCTTCGAGCGCGAAGTATTCGCACTGCATCGGCACGATCACGCCGTGGGCACAACTCAGGCCGTTGAGCGTGAGCATGGACAACGACGGCGGGCAGTCGATCAGCACGAAGTCGTAGTCGGCCTCGACCTCGGCCAGCGCGGTCTTGAGCCGACGCTCGCGTCGCTCGACCCCGACCAGCTCGACCTCGGCGCCGGCCAGGTCTCGGTTGGCGCCCAGCACCGCATAACCGCAACCGGCGGACTCGAGCTTGTCGCTGCGCACCT
>JBFIDI010000351.1:0-6259 GCA_041581405.1 Burkholderiaceae bacterium | reverse complement strand
TGCGCACCAGCACGTTGCCGACCGCCTTCGGATCGAAGCCGATCTCGGTGACCTTGCCCACGGCCACGCCCTTGTAGCGCACGGCGGCCTGGGACTGCAGGCCGTTGACCGCCTCCGGACTCGATATCTCGTAGACGCGGTGTTCGCCGGTATCGCGCGTGAGCCACGCGGCCATCGCGATCAGCATGGCCGACACCACGATGACGAAGATGCCCGCCGCCAGTGCATGTGCCTTGTTTTCCATGTGACAACCTTTCTACACCGCGAACGGATATTCGCGCAACAACTCCATCGCGCGTTGCCCGCGTTCGCCCAGGAAAAAATCATGGATGAACGGATGGGGATACGCGATCACCTCCTTGGGTACGGCATTGACGATGACATGCTTGTCGGCCAGCACCGCGACACGGGTGCTCAGCTCGTACAAGGTGTCCAGATCGTGCGTCACCATCACCACCGTCAATCCGAGCTCGCGGTGCAGCGACCGGATCAGCGCGCAGAACGCGTCGGCGCTGTCAGGATCCAGCCCGGCCGTCGGCTCGTCGAGCAGCAGCAGCGGCGGGTCCATGATCAAGGCACGCGCCAGTGCCACGCGCTTGATCATGCCACCGGACAGGTCGGACGGCATCTTGTGCGCATGCACGGCGTCCAGGCCGACCATCTGCAGCTTGACCAGCGCGGCGTCGCGGATCAGTGCATCGGGCAACTGCTTGAGCTCGCGCAGCGGAAACGCGATGTTGTCCAGCACGCTGAACGCCGAGAACAAGGCGCCGTGCTGGAACAACATGCCGACCCGGCTGGCGGCGCCCACGTCCGACAGCTGCGAAGCCGGACGACCCAGCACCGAGACCCTGCCGCGGGCCGGTGTCTCCAGCCCGAGGATGGTGCGCAGCATCACCGTCTTGCCGCTGCCCGAGCCCCCGACCAGCGACACCAGTTCGCCACGTTCGATGTGCAGGTTCAGGTCCTCGTGCACGACGATCTCGCGTCCGGCGACGCGGAAGATCGACCACAGATTGCGGATCTCGACGACACCCGGCAACACCGGCGCGGCGGGTGCGGTCATCGGGCGACCTCCGTGGCGACCAGGCGGCCGGCACACGACACCCCGGCCGGGGCTGCCGGCGTGCCGCGTGCTGCGGAGTTCGACACGGGACGTTTCATATGCCGACGTCCTTGAACAACACCGCGAACAAGGCGTCGACCAGGATCACGACGGTGATTGAGGTCACCACCGATGCCGTCGTGCCTTCGCCCAGGCTCTCGGTATTGGGCTTGACGCGCAGGCCGTAGTGGCAACCGACCAGGGCGATCAGCACGCCGAACACCATGGCCTTGCTCATGGCCAGCGTCAGGTTGGCCACCTCCACCGTCGCGGGCAGGGCCGAGACGAAATAGGCCGGCGTGATGCCCATGGCCAGGTCCGCGGCCAGGATGCCGCCGAACAACGCGGCCAGCGTCGTCCACACCGTGAGCAGCGGCATCGCGATGGCCATCGCGATCGCACGCGGCATCACCAGCCGGTATCCCTGGGCGATACCCATCACGCGCATGGCGTCGAGTTCTTCCGTGACCCGCATCACGCCGATCTGCGCCGTGATCGACGAGCCGGAACGCCCGGCGATCAGGATCGCGGCCAGCACCGGCGCCAGTTCGCGGATCAGCGCAATGCCCAGGACGTCGACGATGAAGGCGTCGGCACCGAACTTGCGCAACTGCTGCGACATCAGATAGGCCAGCACCACGCCGATCAGGAAACCGACCAGTGCGGTGATCGGCATCGCGGTGGCGCCGATGCGGTACAGCTGGCCGGACACGTCGCGCCAGGGGCCGTCGCGCGGCGCGCGCAGCAGCCGCCCGATGTCCAGCAGTAGCTGGCCGATGAGCCGCAGCAGGTCGCGGCCATGGTCCACCACCTGGTACACCTGTTCGCCCAGGCGCAGGAACCGTTTCAGCCAGGTCAACGGAACCACCGGCGGCGGCGCGACCGAAAATCGCGCGACCCGCTCCAGCATCGCGCGTTGCGCGGGCGAGGCCTGCAACTGCGCCGGCCATCGATGGCCCCAGGTGCTCCACAACAGCTGCGCGCCGGTATGGTCCAGCCGCTCGAGTGCGCGCAGGTCCCAATGGCCTTGTGCACCCCGGGCCTGCGGCTCCAGCGCATCGATGCTGCGCTGGAGGCTGCTCCAGGCGACCGGACGCGCCAGTTCCGCGGCGCACCAGCTGCCGCCCAAGGTCACCTGCCAGCCGTGCGGAGCGGACTGACTGCTGAGATGCGGACTGGATTCATCCATGTATCAGGTGGACCACGGCGAGCGGCGGGGCGAAGTCGGATTCTTGCGATCGTACCCGCTGCGCCCCTATGGACGCCCGCCGGCCGCAACAGGACGACCGCAGGACCGGCGCCGGATACGGCGGAAAGCACCGGATTTATCGACATTTGCACCAACCGGGTGCGCAATACGCACCGCACTTGGGGGTAAATCCCGATACCCGAGGCCGTCGTCGAGGCGTACATTCACTGCACTCGATGGTCGCCGTCACCGGTGACCGGCTTGAGGACCCTGGAGACTACAACGACACGGTGGCTGCAATTGTGGCAAACCTCGAAAAAAGCGCTGGCAACCCCGGCGCTTTTTTCATGGCGTGGCCACAAGGCGCGATCACGGCGCCAGATCCGGCCACGGCAAGTCGACGGCCATGCGCGGCGTGCCGATGGGGGCCGACACCTGCCCGATGCGGGCCGCCGCCAGGTCCTCTTCGCTCGGATACTGGCCCAGCAACCAGTAGTCGAACACCCGACGCGCGATGGGCGCGGCATGGGCGGAGCCGAAGCCGGCGTTTTCGACAATCACCGCCAACGCGATCTTCGGATCGGTCGCGGGCGCGTAGGCCATGTATACCGAGTGGTCGCGCCGGCGCTCCTCCATCTTGGCCGCGTTGTACTTGCTGCCGGCCGCGATACCGACCGCCTGCGCCGTGCCGGTCTTGCCGGCCGACTGGTACGGAGCGCCTGCGAAGACCCGCGACGACGTGCCTTCGGTCGTCACCGACACCAGCGCCTTGTGGATGACGGCCAGGTGCTCCGGCTTGAATCCCAGGTCCTGCCCGGGCTCGGGCGGTATGGTGCGGCGATCGCGCGTCATGGCGTCCTGCGTGGCAATGACCAGTTGCGGCTTGTGCTTGATCCCCTTGTTCGCCAGGATCGCGGTCGCATGCGCCAGCTGCAGCATCGTGAACGTGTTGTACCCCTGGCCGATGCCCAGCGAGATGGTCTCGCCGGCATACCATTTCTGCTGGTCGCGGCGCTTGTAGTAATTGCGTTTCCACTCGGTGCTCGGCAACACGCCCCGCGATTCGCCCTGGATGTCGATGCCGGTGACCTGCCCGAAACCCAGCGGCGCCATGAAGTCGTGGATGGCGTCCACCCCCATCTCGTTGGCGAGCGAATAGAAATAGACGTTGCTCGACTTGGCGATCGCCAGATGCAGGTCCACCGGCCCCAGGCCATGGTCGCCGTGGCTGCGGAACTGGTGTCCGGCGAAGGTCCAGGTGCCGTTGTCCTGGATGACGGTGCTCGCCGAACGCTTGCCGGTATGCAGCGCCGCCAGCGCCATGAAGGGCTTGTAGGTCGATCCCGGCGGATAGGTGCCGCGCAGCGCCCGGTTCAGCAGCGGCTTGTCGATCGATTCGTTGAGCGATTGCCAGCTCTCGTAGTCGATGCCGTCGACGAACAGGTTGGGATCGAACGTGGGTTTGCTGACGAACGCCAGCACCTGCCCGGTCTTGGGGTCGAGCGCGACCAGCGCTCCCCGGCGATCGCCGTACAGGTCCTCGACCAGTTTCTGCAGCCGGATGTCGATCGACAGCACCACCGTGTCGCCCGGCGTGGACGGGATGCTCGAGAGCTTGCGCACCGCGCGGCCGCCGGCCGAGGTCTCGACCGAGTCGACACCCGTCGTGCCATGCAACAGGGTTTCGAAATTCTGCTCGACGCCGAGTTTTCCGATGTATTCGGTGCCCCGGTAGTTGGCCGCCTGCTCCGAGTCGTCGAGCCGGTCCTTCTCGTTGCGGTTGATGCGTCCGATGTATCCGATGACATGGCTGGCGAGCTCGCCATACGGGTAGCTGCGGAACAGCCGCGCCTTGATCTCGACACCCGGGAAGCGGAACCGCTGCGCGGTGAAGCGCGCGACTTCGCCGTCGTCGAGCTTGGTGCGGATCGGCAACGACTCGAAGCTCCTGGACTCGTCCTGCAACTTCTTGAAGCGGCGCCGGTCGCGCGGCGTGATCTCGACAACCTGCGACAAGGCCTCCAGCGTGTCTTCCAGGTTCTCGACCTTCGATGGCGTGATCTCCAGCGTATAGGCCGAATAGTTGTTGGCCAGCACGATGCCGTTGCGGTCCAGGATCTGGCCACGGTTGGGCACCACCGGCACCACCGCCGTGCGGTTGCTTTCGGCCTGCGCCTTGAGGTTGTCGTGGCGCACCACCTGCAGCACGACCAGCCGGCCCACGACCAGCAGGAAACTCAGCACCACCACGATACTGACGACCAGCACCCGCAGCCGGAACCGGGCCAGGTCCGCTTCGACGTTGCGCAGTTCGGTCATGGATGGGTCACTCTGGTAACACGGGCAGTGGGTCAGCCCCCTGGAATCACAAAGGCCGGTTCAGGTCCGGGTCGGGCGCGCGGCGCTGCGGCACCAGCAGCAGGACGCTGGCCACCGGCCACAATGCGGCCTCCAGCACCGGCGCGAGCAGGATCACCCAGCCCGGGAACGAACCGCCTGCGAGCATTTTCGCACCCAGGCCGATGCATTGCGAGGCCAGGAACAGCGGCAACACCTGCAGCGCCTGCGAGGGCACCGTGAACCACAGCAGGCGGCGGTGGATCGTGATCGCGAAGAAACTCAGCACGGTGTAGGCCAGCGCGTTGGCGCCGAGCAGGCCGCCCTGGTGCACGTCCATGGCCAGGCCGAACACGAAGGCGGCGCCGATGCCCACCCGCAGCGGCTGGTGCACGCTCCAGAACACCAGCACCAGCGCCAGCAGGTCGGGCACCCAGGCCGCACGGCCCCACAGCCCCATGTTCTGCACCATGTTGAGCACGAACGCGGCCAACAAGGTCATCCAGATGAAAAAAGGATTGGCCGGCAGCAGCAACTGCTGGCCCTGGCGCATGATCATGCGGATGCTCCTCCTGCGACGGGTGTCGTCTTCATTTGCGCAGCGACTTTCGTTCCGGTTCCGCCGGCGCCGTCTCGACCGGGCGCGGCGGGATCTGGCTGGCCACCGGCTGCAACACCATCACATGCATCGTGCCGCGCACCTGCGCCAGCGGACTGAGCGCGATGCGGGCAAATACCGACTCGCTGCGTCGCTCGACCTTGTCGACCCGCGCCACCATCAGGCCCGGCGGATAGACGCCGTCGACGCCGCTGGTGGACAACACGTCTCCGGCCTGCACGTCGGTATCGGCCGGCGTGAATCGCAACTCCATGCCGCCGGCCGGATTGGACAGGTCGCCGAACGCGACCCCGCGCACGCCGGTACGCGTGTTGAGCACCGGGATCGCCTGGTCGCCGTCGGTGATCAGCGTCACCTCGCTGACGGCGCCGAAGACCCGCGTGACCTGACCGAGCACGCCGTAGCCGTCGATCACCGGTGATCCGGCCACGATGCCGTGCACATCGCCGCGGTCGATGATGACCTTGCGGCTGAACGGATCGGCCGCGTCATACAGGATCTGCGCGGCCCGGGCCGGCGTGGTGACGCGTTCGCGCAGATCGAGCAGCTGGCGCAGGCGGGTGTTCTCCAGCGTCAGCTCGTCGACCTGGTTCGCCTTCTGCGCCTGGCGCGCCAGCGTGATGCGCATCTGCTCGGCGCCGGCCTGCGCCGACTGCAGGCTCTGGAAATATCCCGCGCCGCCGCGCGCGGCATTCACCGGCTGCATCAGCAGCCACTGCACCGGGTACAACACGTCGGCGATCACGGCGCGCACGGGTTGCGTGACCCCGAACCGGGTGTCGGCCACCATCAGGAACAGGGCCAGCGCACTGCAGACCGTCAGCTTGGACAATGCCGACGGACCCTGGCGAAAAAAGGGCGGCGGCGTTCTGTCTAGGGTTCCAAGCGGCATGGCTGCTTATTGTCTCTTGTCCTGGCACACCCATCGACGGGGTTGCGCCGGTGGCCGGGTACACCGCACACGGCGCGGCCCGCGCGTTCGGGGCCTCGCGTCGATCCGTGTCGGACC
>JBFIDI010000350.1:0-6262 GCA_041581405.1 Burkholderiaceae bacterium | reverse complement strand
GCAACAACGCGCTCGCCGCCGGCGTGCGGGTGCGCCCGGTGACCACCAGCGCCGACGGCGACCAGGCCAGCACGGCGCGGATCTGCTGCTCCTCGCGCTGCGGGTCGTAGTTGGTGGCTGCCAGCAGCAACTCCAGTTCGCGCGGCTGCAAGCCGTCGCTGATCGCCTGCACGGTGCCGGAAAAGGTCGAACTCGCGATGCTCGGCACGATCACCGCGACGATGCTGGAGCGGCGCCCGGCCAGCATGCCGGCGTGTTTGTTCGGCGTGTAGCCGGTGCGCTCGAGCGCGGCGCGGATCTTCTCGGCGGTCTCGGCCGCCACCTGCTGCGGCGCGCGCAGGAAACGCGACACCGTCATCGTCGTCACGCCGGCCTGCGCGGCCACGGTGGCCTGGGTCGCGCGGCCCAGGCCACGCCCGCGCCCGCGCGCGGCGCGTTGCGTATCCGCCGCGTCCGCCGCGTCCGGGGCTGCCGGTGATCTAGATGACTTCATAGGGTTTGCCATGATGACAACACAAGTGCGTACGGATAATGTTAGCGCTAACAGCCATCCAGAACCATCCGTGAAAACACCCCCCTCCAAGACCCTGGACCAGTTGCGCAGCCGACGCTGGTTTTCCGACACCGGCATGCGCGGCTTCGCGCACCGCCAGCGCATGCAGCAACAAGGCGTGCGGCGCGAAGACGTGATGAACCGCCCGATCGTGGCCATCATCAACACCTGGAGCGATCTCTCGCCCTGCCATGCCCACCTGCGCGAACGCGCGGAGGCCGTCAAGCGCGGCATCCTGCTGGCCGGCGGTTTTCCGGTCGAACTGCCGGCGATGAGCCTGGGCGAGGTCATGGTCAAACCCACGACCATGCTGTACCGCAACTTCCTGGCGATGGAGGTCGAGGAACTGCTGCGCAGCCTGCCGTGCGACGGCGTCGTCATCCTGGCCGGCTGCGACAAGACCACGCCCGGCACGCTGATGGGCGCGATCAGCATGGACATCCCGACCATCTTCTGCCCCGCCGGGCCGATGCTCAACGACCGCCACGTCAAGGGCGGCGTCTCGCGCACCGTCGGCGCCGGCACGCACACCCGGATGTTCTGGGACGAATACCAGGCCGGCAACATCGATGCCCGCGAGTGGCAACACCTGGAGTCGCGCATGACACGCGCGCCGGGCACCTGCAACACCATGGGTACGGCCTCGACCATGACCGGCATCACCGAGGCGCTGGGCCTGACCCTGCCCGGCGCCAGTTCGATCCCGGCCATGGACTCGGCCCATACCCGCATGGCCACCGATTGCGGCGAACGCATCGTCGGCATGATCTGGGAAGACCTCAAGCCCTCGACGCTGCTGGGCAGCGGCAGCTTCCACAATGCCACCGCGGTGCAGATGGCGCTGGGCGGCTCGACCAACGCCGCCGTGCACATCATCGCGATGGCGCGGCGCGCCGGCGTGCCGCTGACACTCGACGACCTCGACGCGATCGGCCGCAAGGTGCCGGTGCTGGCCAACCTGTTTCCCAGCGGCGACCGGCTGATGGAAGACTTCTACTACGCCGGTGGCCTGCCGGCGCTGATGCAGCAGATCCGCCCGCACCTGGCGCTCGACGCGATGACGGTCAACGGCCGCAGCATCGGCGACAACATCGCCGGCGCCGAGGTGCTCGATGCGCAGGTGATACGGCCGCTCGACAAGCCGGTGACCGACGCCGGCGCGCTGGCGGTGTTGCGCGGCAACCTGGCGCCCGAAGGTGCAGTCATCAAGCCCAGCGCGGCGTCGAAGAACCTGCTGCGCCACAGCGGCAAGGCGCTGGTGTTCGACAACCAGCCCCAGATGCTGGCCGCGATGGCCGACCCGGATCTCGACTGCGACGCGAACACCGTGCTGGTGCTGCGCAACGCGGGCCCGGTGGGCGCGCCCGGCATGCCGGAATGGGGCAACCTGCCGATCCCGAAAAAGCTGCTCAAGGCCGGCGTGCGCGACATGTTGCGCCTGTCCGATGCCCGCATGAGCGGCACGCACTACGGCACCTGCGTGCTGCACATCGCGCCCGAAAGCGCGGTCGGCGGCCCGCTGGCGCTGGTCCACACCGGCGACACGATCACGCTCGACGTGGCGGCGCGCAGCCTGCACCTGGATGTGTCCGACGAGGAACTCGCGCGCCGCCGCGCGGCCTGGAGCGCACCGGCGCAGCCGTTCCAGCGCGGCTTCACCTGGCTGTACCAGCAACACGTGACGCAGGCCCACGAGGGCTGCGACTTCGACTTCCTGCACGGCACGCAGCCGACACCGGAACCCGTCATCTGCTGAAACACCGAGCCCCATGAACAATCCCTTCAAGACCCTGATCGCCCGCAAGGACCTGGCTGCCGGATACCCGGTGGGCACGTTCGCGATGGCGGCATCTCCATTGACGGCCGAGGCGCTCGGATGTGTCGGCTTCGACTGGGCCGTCGTCGACATGGAGCACACGCCGCTGGACCTGGACAACCTGGTGCGCATGTTGCAGGCGATCGCCGGCACGGCGATGCTGCCGATCACCCGCGTCCCGTGGAACGACACCGTGATGGTCAAGCGCGTGCTGGACGCCGGCGCCCAGACCGTGATGTTTCCGTTCGTGCAGAACGCCGACGAGGCACGCAAGGCCGTTGCCGCCTGCAAATACGCACCCCACGGCGTGCGCGGCATGGCGGCGATGAGCCGGGCTTCGCGTTTCGGTACCCAGCCGGACTACTTCAAGGTCGCCAACGACGCGATCAGCGTCGTGGTGCAGATCGAAACCCCGGAGGCACTGACCCAGGTCGACGCGATCGCCGGCGTCGACGGCGTCGACTCCGTTTTCCTCGGCCCGGGCGACCTCAGCGGCGCGATGGGCCATGTCGGCAACCCGATGCACGCCGACGTCGTCTCGGCCATGGCCCGGGCCGTGGAGCGTATCCACGCGGCCGGCAAGCCGGTGGGCAGCGTCGCGGGCACGGCCGAGGCGGTCGCCGTCTACCGGGGTATCGGCATCGACTACATCGGCTGCGCGTCCGACCTCGGACTGATGATGCGCCAGTGCGCAGCCGTGTTGTCCGCCATCCGTTCGCAGAAGGTTCACGTCAACACCACCGGATACTGAAAGGAAGACAATGCATCGCAAACACCCCCTCGTCGCCGCGCGCCGTCGCACCATCTTGATCGCGTCGGCCGCCGCGCTGGCGCTCGCCGGCCTGGCCGGGCAGGCGCAAGCGCAGGCCTGGCCCAGCAAGCCGATCAAGTTCGTTGTCGGTTTCCCGCCCGGCGGCGGCATCGACGCGGTGGCGCGCAACCTGCAGCCCGGCCTGCAGGAAGCGCTGGGGCAGCAGGTCATCGTCGAATACAAGCCCGGCGCCGGCGGCGTGCTGGCCGCCAGCGAACTGGTCCGCACACCCGCCGACGGCTACACCATCCTGGTCGCCAACATCGGCCCGTTCGTGCTGGTGCCCAACATGGTGTCGAAGAAACCCTACGACCCGCAGAAGGACTTCACCTACATCCACCAGACCTCCGGTTCGGGTTTCATCGCCGCCGTACCGGCGAACCATCCGGCCAACACGCTGGCCGAATTCGTCGCCTGGGCCAAGGCGAATCCGGCCAAGGCCAACTTCGCCTCCGGCGGCGCCGGCTCCATCACCCACCTCAACGGCGAGATGCTCAACCAGATCGCCGGCACCAAGCTGGTCCATGTGCCGTACAAGGGCTCGTCGCCGGCCGTGCAGGACCTGATCGGCGGCCAGACCAACCTGCTGGTCGACGTGTCCACCGTGTTGCTGCAGCACATCCAGAGCGGCCGGCTCAAGGCGCTGTACGTGACCGATGCCCAGCGCATCGCCAGCCTGCCCAACGTGCCGACCGCCAAGGAAGCCGGTTACCCGGGCCTGGAAACCTCGGGCTGGCAAGGCATCGTCGGCCCGGCCGGCATGCCCAAGGACGTGGTCGCGCGTATCTCGAAGGCGATCAGCGAGACACTGGCCAAGCCGGACGTGCGCCAGAAGTTCGCCGCCAACGGCAGCGCCATCATGGAAAAAGGCCCGGAGGATTTCACCGCCTTCCACACCGCCGAGATCAACCGCTGGGTGCCGGTGATCAAGGCCTCCGGCGCGACGCTGGACTGAGCCCGGCCCGAGGCCACCGACCCGCCCGCCCGCAGGCTTGTCCGGGGCGGGCGTTTTCGCGTCGGTGCGACGACAATGCCCTCCTAGCTACAGGACCCCCGACATGGCGCAAGCAATCCGTTACGGCATCATCGGCTGCGGCAGCATGGGCCGCGAACACATCGAGAACATCAAGATGATCGACGGCTGTTCGGTCACCGCGATCGCCGACGACCACGCGGCCAGCCGCGAGGCCGGCCAGGCGCTGCTGCCCGCGCCGGCGCAGCTGTTCGACAACCACCAGGACCTGATCGCCGCCAATGTCTGCGACGCGCTGGTGATCGCCACACCCAACCACACCCACCGCGCGGTGCTGATGGACGCACTGGCGGCGGATGCCCACATCCTGGTCGAGAAGCCGCTGTGCACCACCATCGACGACTGCCTGCAACTGGTGGAGGCGGCCCGGGGCCGCGCGAAGATCGTCTGGGTCGCGCATGAATACCGCTACATGCCGCCGGTCACCGAGATGATCCGCATGACCCACGCCGGCGCGGTCGGCACCGTGCACCAGGTCGCGATCCGCGAGCACCGCGAGCCGTTTTATCCCAAGGTCGGCGACTGGAACCGGTTCAACGCCAACACCGGCGGAACCCTGGTCGAGAAGACCTGCCACTACTTCAACCTGATGGACCTGATCCTGAAGGAGCAACCCGTCGCGGTGTTCGCGTCGGGTGCACAACGCGTCAACCACCTGGACGAGTCCTACGGCGGGCGCACGCCCGACATCCTCGACAGCGCCTACGTGATCGTCGAATACCCCAGCGGCGCACGCGCCATGCTGGACCTGTGCATGTTCGCCGAGAACTCGGTCGACAACGAACACATCACGGTGGTGGGCAACGAAGGCAAACTCGAATCGCTGCTGCCGTCGATGACGCTGCGTTACGGCCGGCGCGAGGACTGGGGCAATCGCGAGGTCGGGGGGCAGACCAGCAGCAGCGGCAAGGGCGTGTCGGTGCGCCGCGTCTGGGATACCGGCATCAAGTACATGGGCAACCATTTCGGCGCCTCCTATGTCGAACACGTGAAGTTCGCCGATGCCGTGCGCCAGGGCCGCGAGCCGGACATCACGCTCGCCGAAGGCCTGCGCGCCGTGGCCACCGGCATCGCCGCGCACCGCAGCATCGACGAGCGGCGCATCGTGGCCATGTCCGACGTATTGCCGAAAGGCTGGTGAACACCATGGAAACCTCCGCCTCCACCTCCAGCGGCTACACGCGTTATCCGTCGTTGCGCGGACGCACGGTCTTCGTCTCCGGCGGTTCGTCGGGCATCGGCGCGGAACTGGTGCGGGCCTTCGCCGCACAAGGCAGCCGTGTCGCGTTCTGCGGCACCCGGCCCGATGGCGGCGATGCCCTCATGGCCGAGTCGCGCGCCGACGGCGCGGGCGAACTGCTGTACGAGGCCTGCGACGTGCGCGACATCGCCGCACTGCAGGCCCTGCTCGATCGGGTGGCCCAGCAGTGGGGGCCGATCCAGGTGCTGGTCAACAACGCCGGCCGCGACGACCGCCACGCACTCGACGAACTGACCCCCGAATACTGGGACAACTGCCTGGCCATCAACCTGCGCCACCAGGTGTTCGCGACACAAAGCGTGGCGCGCCAGTTGCGCTCGGCGCAACTGCCCGGCAGCATCGTCAACATGGGCTCGATCAGCTGGATGCGCGGGCGGCCCAACCTGATCGGCTACACCGCGTCCAAGGCCGCCATCTCCGGCATGACGCGCACGCTGGCACGCGAACTCGGCGGCGACCGCATCCGTGTCAACGCACTGGTACCCGGCGCCATCGTCACCGAACGCCAGACCCAGCTCTGGCGCAACGACGAGGAAGACCGCAGGTGCATCGACCTGCAGTGCCTGAAGTTCCGGCTCGACTCCAGCCACGTGGCGCGCTCGACCCTGTTCCTGGCCAGCGACGACAGCGACGGCATCACGGGCCAGAACCTGATCGTCGACGCCGGACTGGCGCAGGTGTCGGTGGCCGGCTGAACGGCTCGCCGGGTCCACCGCCGCGCCGACTCGGGACCGCCATGATGTTCCGGTCTGGGCGCATGCCCGCCGGCAGGCGGCATCGGCCTTGGG
>JBFIDI010000349.1:0-6295 GCA_041581405.1 Burkholderiaceae bacterium | reverse complement strand
CCGGGCAGCCAGATGTCCTCCAGGATCGTCGGCTCGCCCGCGAACGACAACACGCGCCGCAGCTGGAGCACGGCGTCGCCCGTGCGCAAGGTCAGGGCGCGAGCCACCTCGGCCGAGGCCCGCAGGCGCCGGCAGTCGATGACCTCCCGCTCGGCCGGGCCTTCGCTGTTCGCATCGCCGACGTCCGGCACCAGCTTGAGGAAGCGGTATTGCACATGTTGTTCGGCGTGGGTCGCGACGAACGTACCCTTGCCCTGGCGCCGGATCAGCAGGTGTTCGGCGGCCAGTTCATCGATCGCCTTGCGCACCGTGCCCTGGCTGACGCGAAACCGGGCGGCAAGATCCATCTCGCTGGGGATGGCCTCGCCGGGTTTCCATTCGCCGGCCTGCAGGCTCTTGAGGATCAGCCCCTTGATCTGCCGGTACAGCGGACTGAACGCCGGAGTCCCCTGGCCGGCCGGGCCTGCGGCAGGGGGATCCCGCGTCGGATCGACGTGGGCGGCGGAAGTGGAGGAGTGCATGGCGATCGGGTTGTCCGTCGGGACCGGCGCAAGGCGCCTTGAAGCGGCGAATCATATCTTATATAAGACATAAGACAAATTGACGGGTCCCGGTTTTCGACGTTAAACTTGAATGGTTTTGCTGGCGGTCGGCGCCCGGTCGGGTGCGATTGCCGTTGATCGCCCGTTCCCTATTTTTTCTACCTGTCTTGGAGTTCTGGTCATGAGTAAAAAACCCGTTCGTGTCGCCGTCACCGGTGCCGCCGGTCAAATCGGATATGCGTTGCTGTTCCGCATTGCGAGCGGAGCCATGCTCGGGGCGGATCAGCCGGTGATCCTGCAATTGCTCGAGATCCCCGATGAAAAGGCGCAGAACGCGCTCAAGGGCGTGATGATGGAGTTGGAAGACTGCGCGTTTCCGCTGCTCGCCGGCATGGAGGCGCACAGCGACCCGCTGCAGGCCTTCAAGGACACCGACTACGCCCTGCTGGTCGGCGCCCGTCCGCGCGGCCCGGGCATGGAGCGCGCCGACCTGCTGGCGGCCAATGCACAGATCTTCACGGCCCAGGGCAAGGCGCTCAACGCCGTCGCCAGCCGCAACGTCAAGGTGCTGGTCGTGGGCAACCCGGCCAATACCAATGCCTACATCGCGATGAAGAGCGCGCCGGACCTGCCGCGCCGCAACTTCACCGCCATGCTGCGCCTCGACCACAACCGTGCGCTGAGCCAGATCGCCGCCAAGACCGGCAAGGCGGTGGCCGATATCGAGAAACTGGTGGTCTGGGGCAACCACTCGCCCACCATGTACGCCGACTACCGCTTCGCCACCATCAAGGGCGACAGCGTCAAGCAGATGATCAACGACCATGACTGGAACGTGAACACCTTCCTGCCGACCGTGGGCAAGCGTGGCGCCGCGATCATCGCCGCGCGGGGTGTCTCGTCGGCGGCGTCGGCGGCCAACGCGGCCATCGACCACATGCACGACTGGGCGCTGGGAACCAACGGCAAGTGGGTCACCATGGGTATCGCCTCGGACGGCCAGTACGGCATTCCGAAGGACACGATCTTCGGTTTTGCCGTGACCTGCGAAGGTGGCGAATACAAGCTGGTCGAAGGCCTGGAGATCGACGCATTCAGCCAGGAGTGCATCAACAAGACACTCAAGGAACTGCAGGACGAGCAGGCCGGCGTCGCCCACCTGCTGTAAGCCGTGCAACACCCGCGCGATGTCCTGCTTGGCGCCCAGGCCGCCACGGGCCTGTTGCCGGTGTGCGACCACTACAGCGGCGTGCCGGCGCGCATGCGCAAGAGCCTGGCGCTGCAGCGGGAGTTGACGGCCGAGTTCGGCGCCTGCGTCTTCGACGTGACGCTCGACTGCGAGGACGGCGCTCCCGTGGGCGGTGAGCGGGCCCATGCCGAACTGGTCGTCGAACTGGTTCGCGACGCGATGGCCGCGTGGGAGGGTGCTCCGGACGACGGGTTGCGCCCCCGGATCGCGGTGCGTGTGCATCCGGTCGACCATCCGGCGTTCGAGCAGGATGTCGGCATCGTCGTGGCAGGCGCCGGGCATCTGCTGTGCCACCTGATGGTTCCCAAGGTGGAGTCGGTGTCCGATGTCGACCGCGCGGTGGCCATGGTCGACGGCGTGTCGGCCGACGCGGCCGCGCGCCGGCTGCCGCTGCACGTCCTGGTCGAATCCCCGGCTGCCGTGCATCGCGCCTTCGATATCGCGGCCCATCCGCGCGTGCAGTCCATCAGTTTCGGGCTCATGGATTTCGTGTCCTCGCATGGCGGCGCGATCCCGGCCCATGGCATGTCCGGCAGCGGACAGTTCACCCATCCGCTGGTGGTGCGCGCCAAGCTCGAGATCGCGTCGGCCTGCCATGCCCATGGCAAGGCGCCGTCGCATTGCGTGGTGACCGAATTCCGCGATGCGGCCGCGATCGAGAAGGCGGCCCGCATCGCGGCGGGCGAAATGGGGTTCACCCGGATGTGGAGCATCCATCCCGATCAGATCCGGCCCATCCTGGCCGCTTTTGCGCCATCGGCGGCGGACATTGCCGAGGCGGCCGACATCATCGATCGTGCGCAGGCGGCCCGCTGGGCACCGATCGATCATCAGGGGCAATTGCACGACCGCGCGAGTTACCGGCTGTATTGGCACGTGCTCGAGCGCGCCCACCGGACGGGGCAGGAGCTGCCCGCGTCGGCCCGACGACTTTTTTCCGCATCGTTGCAATAATGCGGTTTTCACCAGCTGCGAGGATGTCGATCATGAAAACACGTCTGGGCGTTGCAATGTCGTTGCTCCTCGCGGGTTCCGCGATGGCGCAAACCGTGCTGTTGTCGGCGGAGCAGGTCGCCGTGGCCAGCCAGGTCCATGTCGGCACCTTGCCGTGCGAACTGGGGCAGACCGTGGTGTTGCTCGCGGAGCCGGGTGAAGCCGGCTATTTCAGCCTGCGTATCGGCAAGGCCCGATACCGGCTGGCTCCGGAGTTGACGACCACCGGGGCCGTGCGACTGGAAGACAAGGGCGCGGGCATTGTCTGGCTGCAGCTGGCGAACAAGTCCATGTTGATGAACCAGAAGCAGGGCAAGCGCGTGGCCGACGAATGCAAGAGCCCCGTCCAGTTGCAGGTTGCCGATGACATGCGCAGGAATCCGCCCGCCAGCGTGCTGGACGCGCACCGACCCGCCGGCACCGAGCTCGTCAGGAAATAACCCGCCGTGGCGCCCGAGGCGCCCGGCACAGCGATTCAGTCAAACAGGAGAACCATTGATGTTGCAAGCCTATCGCACCCATGTCGCGGAACGTGCCGCGCTGGGGATCCCGCCGTTGCCGCTGTCGGCCGTCCAGGTCGCCGAACTGGTGGAACTGCTCAAGAAGGTTCCGGCAGGCGCCGACGCCGGCGACGGGCCCGAACTGCTGGAGCTGCTGACCCACCGTGTTCCGGCCGGTGTCGACGACGCCGCCAAGGTCAAGGCCAGTTACCTGGCCGCAGTCGCCCACGGCAGCGAAACATGCGCGTTGATCGACCGCGAGAAGGCCACCGAACTGCTGGGCACCATGCTGGGCGGGTACAACATCAGCCCCTTGATCGATCTGCTCGACGACGCGCAGGTGGCCGCGGTGGCCGCCGACGGCCTCAAGAAGACGCTGCTGATGTTCGACCAGTTTCACGACGTCAAGGAAAAGGCGGACAAGGGCAATACCCACGCCAAGGGGGTGTTGCAGAGCTGGGCCGACGGCGAGTGGTTCACCAGCCGGCCGGAAGTGCCCGAGAGCATCACGGTCAGCATCTTCAAGGTCGCAGGCGAGATCAATACCGACGACCTTTCCCCGGCGCCCGACGCATGGAGCCGGCCCGACATCCCGCTGCATGCGCTGGCGATGCACAAGAATCCGCGGCCCGGCATCACGCCGGAACAGGAGGGCAAACGCGGCCCGGTGAAGTTCATCGAGGACCTGCGCGCGCGCGGCAACCAGGTGGCCTATGTTGGCGACGTCGTCGGCACCGGGTCGAGCCGCAAGTCGGCAACGAACTCGGTGTTGTGGTTCACCGGCGAAGACATTCCCTTCGTCCCCAACAAGCGGTTCGGCGGTGTCTGCCTGGGCGGCAAGATCGCGCCGATCTTCTACAACACGATGGAAGACTCCGGCGCATTGCCGATCGAACTCGACGTCAGTCAGATGGAGATGGGCGATGAGGTCGAACTGCGCCCCTACGACGGCCAGGCACTGAAGAATGGCAAGGTGATCGCCGAGTTCAAGCTCAAGAGCGACGTGTTGTTCGACGAGGTTCGTGCCGGCGGACGGATTCCGCTCATCATCGGCCGAGGCCTGACCGCCAAGGCGCGCGAGGCGCTGGGCCTTGCTCCCAGCACCTTGTTCCGCCTGCCGCAGAACCCGGATGGCAGCAAGGCCGGCTTCACGCTGGCGCAGAAGATGGTCGGCCGCGCCGTCGGTTTGCCCGAAGGGCAGGGCGTGCGTCCCGGCACCTATTGCGAACCGCGCATGACCTCGGTCGGCTCCCAGGACACGACCGGGCCGATGACGCGCGACGAGCTCAAGGACCTGGCCTGCCTGGGCTTCAGCGCCGACCTGGTGATGCAGTCCTTCTGCCACACCGCGGCCTATCCGAAGCCGGTCGACGTCAAGATGCACCACGAGTTGCCGGACTTCATCAGCAACCGCGGCGGCATCAGCCTGCGTCCGGGCGACGGCATCATCCACAGCTGGCTCAACCGCATGTTGTTGCCCGACACCGTGGGCACCGGCGGCGACAGCCATACCCGGTTCCCGATCGGCATCAGTTTTCCCGCCGGCTCCGGACTGGTGGCCTTTGGTGCCGCCACCGGCGTGATGCCGCTGGATATGCCCGAGAGCGTGCTGGTGCGTTTCAAGGGCAAGCTGCAGCCGGGCGTGACCTTGCGCGATCTGGTCAACGCGATTCCGCTCTATGCGATCCGCGCCGGTTTGCTGACGGTGGCCAAGCAGGGCAAGAAGAACATCTTCTCCGGCCGCATCCTCGAAATCGAGGGGTTGCCGGACCTGAAGGTCGAGCAGGCGTTCGAATTGAGCGACGCGTCGGCCGAACGGTCTGCCGCCGGCTGTACCGTGCACCTGGACAAGGCGCCGATCATCGAATACATCACCAGCAACATCACGATGCTCAAGTGGATGATTGCGCAGGGCTACAAGGACGTGCGCACCATCGAGCGGCGCATCAAGGCGATGGAGGCCTGGCTGGCCAACCCGGTGCTGATGAAGGCCGATGCGGATGCCGAGTACGCGGCCGTGATCGAGATCGACCTGGCCGACGTGCACGAGCCGGTCGTGGCATGCCCGAACGACCCGGATGACGTCAAGACGCTCGGCGAAGTGTCGGGCTCGCCCATCGACGAGGTCTTCATCGGCAGTTGCATGACCAACATCGGCCACTTCCGCGCGGCGTCCAAGTTGCTCGAGAACAAACGCGACATCCCGGTCAAGCTGTGGATGGCGCCGCCGACCAAGATGGATGCCAAGCAGCTGACCGAGGAAGGGCATTACGGCGTGCTGGGTACCGCGGGAGCCCGGATGGAAATGCCCGGTTGCAGCCTGTGCATGGGCAACCAGGCGCAGGTCAAGGAGGGCGCGACGGTGTTCAGCACCTCGACGCGCAACTTCCCCAACCGCCTGGGCAAGAACTCCAACGTCTACCTGGGTTCCGCCGAACTCGCGGCCATCTGCTCCAAGCTCGGGCGTATTCCGACCAAGGAGGAATACATGGCCGACATGGGGGTGCTCGATTCCGCGAGCGGGACGATCTACCAGTACCTGAACTTCGACCGCATCGACGAGTTCACCGATGCGGCCGCGTCGGTCAAGGAAGGCGCGACCGCCTGACGGTTGTTGCACTGGCCCCGCGGGGCTGGCGGCCGGATCGGGGCGCCAGCGCAGGCGTAGATGGCCGGTTTCCAAGACCAGCTGGTCGCCCTCGCCGGTGGCAGTGAACGGGGGGACTGGCTGGTGCCGGTGCCAGAATGGTTGGCTGGCCTGATCGCAGAACTGACCAGTCGGGCTGTATTCCACGCGCAACAGGCGGGAGGTCAACACAGTTACGCGCCAAGGACCGTTTTCGACTATCGCCTCCGGGGCCGCTACAGGGTGCGTCTCGATCTGAAAATGGGGGGCAACTCGCGCCACGTTTCATTTCCTCGCGGCCAGGCCGCTCAATTTGGTTGGGGTTTCCAGAGGAATTATGCCCAAAAAGGTAATCGCGCACACTGTACCCCGGCCGGAGGCCTGT
>JBFIDI010000348.1:0-6302 GCA_041581405.1 Burkholderiaceae bacterium | reverse complement strand
GGGTGGATATGGGACTCGTCGAGAATCGGTCGTGCCATCAGGGATCTCCGGCTGCTGCAAAGCCCGCATTATCGAGTGCGGCATCATGCGTACACTCGGATGGATGCCACGTGTCCACGCCCGCAACCCATGACCGTCGCCTCCCCCAACCCCGCTCCGAACGACAAGCCCGCGGTCGCCATCCGCACCGTGGAACTGCTGGCGCCATTGCATTGGCTGGCGCTGGGCTGGCGCGACCTGGTGCGCGGCGGCTGGCTGAGCCTGCTGCACGGTATCGCGCTGGCCGTGTTCGGCCTCGTGTTGCTGCTGGTCGGGCACCAGAAGTTCTGGCTGCTGGCAGGTGCCTTCTCCGGTTTCCTGGTCGTGGCGCCGGTACTGGCCACCAGCCTGTATGCCATCAGCCGGGCCCTTGCGCACGGCCGCTCGGTCCGCCTGCAGCTGCTGGTCGACACCTGGCTGAGCTGGCAGCGTTCGCGCATATCCGAGCGTGGCGGCTACTGGTGCATGGTGCGTTTCGGCCTGCTGCTGGCGCTGGCCGGCACCGGCTGGGTCATGACCTCGGCGGCGCTGATCACGCTGATGGCCCCGGCCCCGGTGAACGCACCGATCGACTTCCTGCGCCACGTGGTGCTGGCACGGGACAACTACCTGTTCGAGATCTGGCTGATGATGGGTGGTGTGCTGGCGGCGCCGATATTCGCCTCCAGTGTCGTGTCCATGCCGCTGCTGCTCGATCGGCGCGTCAGCGTCCTGCCCGCCGTGCTGGCAAGCTGGCGCGTGGTGCTCGCCAACCCGGCGCCGATGGCGCTCTGGGCCATGCTGATCATGTTGATGGTGCTGGTCGGATTCGCCACCGGCCTGCTCGGACTGGTGGTGCTGGTGCCGCTGCTGGGCCATGCCAGCTGGCATGCCTATGCCGCG
Source organism: Burkholderiaceae bacterium (assembly GCA_041581405.1). Classification (GTDB taxonomy): domain Bacteria; phylum Pseudomonadota; class Gammaproteobacteria; order Burkholderiales; family Burkholderiaceae_C; genus CAISIP01. The sequence goes on along the minus strand of JBFIDI010000348.1, from coordinate 5,381 downwards.
CTGGTCGACGCCAGCCCATTGCCGGAGCGCCCGCTGGGCCACTAGGCCGACCGGAAAATCGCAGATGTTCGGTTATACGGAAGAACAGATCGCAAGCTTCGGCCTGACCTTCGGCCTGGGGGCGTTCATGCTCTACATGCTGTTCATCGTCGGACAGCTGGCCTGGGAGTCGAAGGCCGGCAAGTTCGGTGCCTTCGTGATCTTCCTGGGCCTGGCATTCGGCATGGTCGGCTTCGTGGCCAAGTACCTGATCCAGTGGATGCTGGGCATCGATTGATGCCGGCCGGCGCCGGCCGCGTGCTCAGCCCATCACCCGGATGCCGATCCACATGCCGTGCAGCCACAGCGCGAAGCCGGCCCAGGCCAGCGTCCCCACCACCAGCGTGATCAGGGTCGGCACGGCGCGACCGGGCGCATAGGTCACCGCGGCGGCACGGTCGCGCCTGCGCGCGGACGAGAAATCGAACACCGCCCAGACCAGAAAGGATCCGAACAACACCACGTGGGCCAGGTTGCCGTTGGCCAGCAGATGGGCCAGGGCCCAGGTCTTGACCGCCAGCACCATCGGATGGTGGACCCAGGACTTGACATAGTTGCCCGGCACATAGGCCGCCACCAGCAGCACGAACGCCAGCCAGGTCAGCAACCAGGCCAGGTGGCGCATGCCCATGGGCGGAACCCACAATGACGTCGGCGTCATCCGGGCCTGCGCGAAGCCCCACAGGATCAGGCCGAAGCCCACCAGCGACACGACGGAATACAGGCCCTTCCAGGGCCCTTCGCCGATGCGGGCGATGGTGCGGCTGCGCCAGTCGTCGGCGACGATGCGCACCGAGTGCACGCCGAGAAACAGCACCAGTCCCAGGATCAGATACGCCATGGTGTCCCACCTCCGTTCGATTATTGCGTGTCGTGCCGCGCGCGAGCCTGGCCCCGTGTGTGTCTCATGCGCCCAGCACCCGGTTCTTGCCGGCGCGCTTGGCCATGTACATGGCCTTGTCGGCGCGCTTGAGCGCGGACGCGCGATCCTCGTCCGGCTCCAGTTGCGCGACACCGGCACTGAAGGTGATCAACACCCGGTCGGAGCCGGCCAGGAAAAACTGCTTGGTCAGCTCGCGCTGCAGGCGCATCATCGCGTCGATGCCGCTGTCGAGCGGGGTGTCGGGCATCAGGATGACGAACTCCTCGCCGCCGAAACGCGCCAGCGTGTCCTGCGGGCGCATGCAGTCGCGTGCCACCTTGGCCAGGTGCGACAAGGCCTGGTCGCCCGTGTCGTGGCCGCGCTCGTCGTTGATGCGCTTGAAGTTGTCGATGTCGAGCATGGCCAGGCTCAGCGGCGCGTCCTTGCGCCGCACCACCGACAACTCGCGGTCCAGGGCCTCCTCCAGCCCCTTGCGATTGAGTGCGCCGGTCAGCGGGTCGTGCCGGACCTGGGCGCTGACGCGGTCGAGTTCGCGATGCAGCTTGACCAGTTCGGCTTCGGTTTCCTGCGCGCGATCGCGCATGTCCTGCAGTTCGTCGCGCGCGGCCAGCGACTGCTGCGCGATGGCACGGGTCGCGCTCACGACCTGCTTGAGCACCGGCGTGAGCTCGGCCAGGCTCTTGGCCTGCTCGATCATGCCGGCGTTCTGCTCCATCTCGTTGCCGTAGTTGTCGGTGGTATGGCTCATCGCCGCCAGCCGCTCGATGAACACGCGCAGCATCTGGCGCATCTCCTCCTGCGCCTCGAGTGCACGGCCCTTGGCCTCGGACTGCTTGAGGATGACATCGCGCAGACGGCGTTCGACGTCGTCCAGGCGGCGCAGCGTCAACGGCGGCGTGGCCGCCTGCATCAGCGCTTCGACCTGGCCCTTGAGCCAGCTGTCGTCCTGGCTGAGTTCGCCGATGTTCTCCATGATCAGGTGCAGCAGGTGCAGCAAGGTGGCCCGGATCTCGGCCTGGTCCTCGGCCGCGAACGACACCCGGTGGCTGTAGCTCGACAGCAGCTTCTTGACCTGCACCAGGTCGACGTCCGGCGCGCGCAGCGCCTGGATCACGTCGGTGGTCTGCTCGGCAAAACGGGCGTCGTCGTTGCCCAGCGCCGGTCGGGTGAATTCGATCAGCCGCGCGATCTGCTCCAGGAATTCCCGTGTCAGGCCCGGCGCACCGGTCGCGGCCGCCGGTGCCTCGGGCCTGGGCGGCTTGTTGCTGGCCGACGCGTAATGGCCGTTGCCGTTGTGGTTGCCGCCGAAACCGGTCGACTCGGCGTTTTCGCGCGGCGTGAACGACCCGTAGGCGACCAGCGCGTCCTGCACGCCCCGCCAGTTCATCTGCGACACCGCGTATTCGAGCAAGGCGCGCTGCTTCTGCTGCCCCGGCGTGCGGGTCGGCAGGGACTGGGCGATCCGGCGCAGCTCTTCCAGCGGAAACGGCGGATCGTTGGGCAGGCGGCCGATCTCGTTGAACACCGAGCGGTAGTTGGCCGGTGTGGGCGCCATCTTGCGAACGATCAGTTGCTTGAGCGTCTCGCGCGCCAGTTCCGGCACCGTCTTGTCGACCATAAAACGCAAACCTTTATCGTTAGGGCGTGATGCCGAGAAACCGCTGAACCTCTGCCACCGAACGCGGCGCATCCTCTTGCTGCGGAACATGGCCCAAGCCCTCCAGCACCACGAGTTGCGCTCCGGGAATATCCTGCGCAAACCGCCGCGCGGACTGCAAGGGAATCAGGCGATCCCGCTCGCCCCACAAGACCAGCGTCGGAAGCCGCAGGTCGCGGATCCGCCGCGATGCGTCGGGCTCGGACAAGGCCAGGCGCTGCACCAGCGCCCGGCGATTGCCCGCGCGAACAGCCATATCGTAATACCGGTCGACCTCGTCGGAGCCCACCTTGTCGGGATTGCCGAACACATTGCGCAGGCTGGACAGCACCAGGCCCCGCGGAAACACCCATTCGAGCAGGTGATTGGCCGGCCAGCTGCGTGCCAGGCGAAAGCCCAGCGGCACGTCCTGCGGCGGCACCGGATAACCGGCGGCATCGACCAGCACGAGTTGCGACACACGCCGCGGCTGCGCCAGGGCGGTGTGCCAGGCGATCTGCCCGCCCAGGGAATTGCCGCCGAGCACGAAGTGCTGCACGCCCAGCGTATCGAGCACGGCCAGCACGAACCGCACGTAGGCGTCGATCGTGTAGTCCGCCCGCGGATCCGGTCCGGTCAGGCCGAAGCCGGGCAGGTCGAAACGGATCACGCGGCGTTGCGCACGCAAGGCGGCGCTCCAGCCGTCCCAGGTATGCAGGCTGTCCGAGGTGCCGTGCAGCAGGACGATGGGCGCGGGATCGTCGCGCGGGCCTTCGTCGCGCAGATGCACCAGCATGGTGCCGACCGGAAGAAACTGCGACGGTGGTTGCGCCCAGCGCGGCGCCAATGCGGAAACCGGTTGGTCGGGCGCCCAGACGGCGACGACGCCGGCGACCAGGAAAAATGCCAGCCCCGCCAACAACAACCACAAGGACCGGATCAACAGGCGCATCGCCGCACTGTACCCGGCAATACGGGGGTTGTCGGCTTATTCGGGTTCGAACTCCGAACGCGGCCAGTGCGACAGGCACAGGAACGAACCCAGCGTGCGCCGTTCGGCTTCCGTCAGGGGTCCGGGCCCACGCGCGCCCTGGCGGCACTGCTCGAAGCGTTGCGTCACGCGGTCGTAGACCGCGTCGCGGTTGCAGACCTCGACCAGCTGCCCGGTCTGGGGCCATTCGATCTGGGCGTCGTCGGCGACCACGACCAGCACGTCGAGCTCCAGGTTGTCGAAAAAACCCTTCTGGCGCACACGCTTGTCCAGGAAGGCCTTGAGCAGCAGGGCCTGCACATAGGCGCGCGTGATCGGCGAGCCGAGCACCAGTTCCCGGCCCTCCTCCATGGCCGTCCAGTTGCCGTCGTCGTCGATCTGCACCCGTCCGCTGATGTCCTCGCGCTCGATCACCAGCATGCCGTGGGCATGCAGCAGCAGATGGTCGATACGCGCCATCGATCCGCCCGAGCGGATGCGCAGGCCATTGAGCACGTCGACGGTGTTGCTGCGCCGGTAGTACCGGCGCAGGTAATAGGCCATGCGGTCCGCCGAGATCCGGGCCGCAAACGCCTGTTCGTCTCCACCATGAAACGGGTCGAGCTCTTTCAGAATCATCTTCGCCAGAACCTCCCTGCAGTTCGTCCCGGTACGAAGCCTGCAGGTGCTTCGTCCGGAATCATGCTTGTGCCTATCGCGGTGCCGACCGAATCAACGGCCGGTGCAGGGATCGCAGGAAATCCCCGAGCCGACGCCGCTCCGGCGATGTCAGGACGCCCGCGGCCGTCGCGGCCCGCCGACACTGGAGAATACGCTGGTTCACGCGTTCATGGACCTGGTCGGTCTTGCAGACCTCGGGCAGGAAACCCATGGACGGCCAGACGATCCTGTCGGTATCGGGCACCGCGACCAGGACATCGAGTTCGATACTATCGAAAAATCCCTTCTGCTTGACGTATTTGTCGAGAAAGGCCTTCAGCGACAAGGCGCGCAGATAGGCCCGGGTGATCGGCGAGCGGATCTCCACCGCCTCGTCGCCGCGCCAGCGGATCCACTGGCCGTCGTCCTTGATCTGCACCCGCTCGGGCAGGGTCTCGCGTTCGATGACCAGCAGGCCGAACGGATGCAGCAGGAGATGGTCGATCTGGGTCACGACCGTACCGGAGTTCACGCGCAGGTAATTGAGCACGTCGACCTCTTCGCTCTTGCCGAAATACCGGCGCAGATGGTAGGCCATGCGGTCCTGCGCGATGCGGTGGGCAATCTCGTCCTGGCTCCCGCCAAGAAAAGGGTCCAACTCCTTGAGAATCATGATCCGCGCGATCCCTCCAGCTTTTTTCTCCGACATGTTAACTGGATCGACACGGCCGACCGGCGGCACGTTCGAACCTCCCGGGACGATCGGCACAGACCCGGTGCCGACGCCATGCCGGCTGCCGCCCATGTCGGCGACCACACCAGGGCTCCTTGCGAAATCAGGCCGGCGACGCGCGCACCGCCCTGCGGCTGCGGACCGCCTGCGCCAACTCCTGCAGCACGGGCAAGGTCTGCTCCGTGCTGATGCAGGCGTCGGTCACCGAGACCCCGCGCGCCAGCGGGGTGCCCGGCACGATGTCCTGGCGGCCTTCGCGCAGATTGCTCTCGACCATCACGCCGATGATGCGGGTCTCGCCCGTGGCGATCTGCTGCGCGACGTCGTGCGCCACCGCAACCTGCCGCTCGTATTGCTTGCTGCTGTTGGCATGCGAGACATCGACCATGACCTGCTCGCGCAACCCGGCGGACTGCAGCAGCGCGCAGGCGGCGGCGATGTCGGCCGCGCTGTAGTTGGG
>JBFIDI010000347.1:0-6308 GCA_041581405.1 Burkholderiaceae bacterium | reverse complement strand
GCCCGACCGGCTGCACGGTGCTGATCGCGCGCGCCGGCGCCGTGGCCGGCGTCGATGTACGCGGCGCGGCCCCGGGCACGCGCGAGACCGACCTGCTGCACCCGTCCAACCTGGTCGACCGGGTCCACGCCATCCTGCTGGCCGGCGGCAGTGCCTGGGGCCTGGACGCGGCCGGCGGCGTGATGCGCTGGCTGGAGGAGCACGACATCGGACTGCCGGTGCACTACGGCCTGGTGCCGATCGTGCCGGCCGCGGTGTTGTTCGATCTTCCCGTCGGTGACGCACGCATCCGTCCCGACGCCGAGGCCGGTTACCGGGCCTGCGCGGCGGCCGGCAAGCAGGCGCCGGAGCAGGGCAATGTCGGCGCCGGCGCCGGCGCGCTGGTCGGCAAGCTGTTCGGCATCGACCGGGCCATGAAGGGGGGCATCGGCAGCGCCGCGGTCACGGTCGACGGCGTGACCGTCGGTGCGCTGGTGGCCTGCAACGCACTGGGCGACGTGGTGGACCCGGACAACGGCCGGGTACTGGCCGGCGCCCGCACCGAGGACGGGCACACGCTGCTCGACATCCGCCGCGCCATCCTGGCCGGCGAACATCCGCGGCCGCTGCTGGCCGGCACCAACACCACGCTGGCCGTGATCGCCACCGACGCCGTGCTGAGCAAGGCACAGGCCCATCGTCTGGCGCAGGTCGGGCACGACGGCCTGGCACGCGCCATCAATCCGGTGCACACCATGTCCGACGGCGACACGGTATTTGCCATGGGTACCGGCGCATCCGGCCAGCCGGCCCAGATGATGGTGCTGGCCACGCTGGCCGCCGAGGTCACGGCCCGCGCAACCGTGCGCGCGGTGCTGGCCGCGCAAGGCCTCACGCTAGGCGGCACCCGCTGGCCGGCCCACCGCGACCTGTTCGGCGACGGCGCATCCGCGGCGGCCCGCTGACACGCTCATGCCCCGCACGCTGCGCTACACGCTGGCGTCGTTGCGCGAGCTGATCGTCTCCGGCGGGCCCTTCATCCTGCTGGCGGTCGGCCTGCTGGCGCTGGCCTACTGGTGGCTGGATCCGAATCCGCCGCGGCGGGTCACGCTGGCCACCGGCCCGGCCCAGAGCGCCTATGCCGAGATCGGCGCGCGTTACCGGAAGGCGCTGGCGCGCAGCGGCATCGAGGTCGTGCTGCTGCCCACCGCCGGTTCGTCCGACAACCTGGCGCTGGTGCAGCAGGGCCAGGCGGACATCGGATTCGTGCAAGGCGGCAGCCGTCCCCCGGCCGAGCAGGACGACGCGGCGGCACCGCTGTCGCTGGGCAACCTGTTCCTGGAGCCGATCTGGTTGTTCTACTGGGAAAAAAGCGCACGCCAGGCGACCGGCCAGCCCGAACTGGACAACCTGCGCGGCCTGCGGGGCCTGCGCGTGAACGTGGGCACGCCCGGCAGCGGCGTGCCGCAGCTGATGAACAGCCTGTTCGCGCTCAACCGCCTGGAGCCGGGCGACATTGCACTGACACAACTCGCCGAGACACCCGGCACGGTCGCATTCCTGGACGGGCAATCGGATGCGCTGGTGTTCGCCTCGGCACCCGAGTCGCTGATGGTGCAGATGCTGCTGCAGACCCCGGGCGTGCGGCTGATGGACTTCGCGCAGAACGAGGCCTATGTGCGCCGCCTGCCCTTCCTGGCGCCGGTGACACTGCCACGCGGCGTGGTCGACCTGGCGTCCGACATCCCCCCGGCCGACGTGCATCTGGTCGCGCCCACAACCACGCTGCTGGCCCGCAGCGACCTGCATCCGGCCCTGCTGCAGCTGTTCTCGCAGGCCTCGTTGACCTTGCATGGCGATGCCGGATGGTTCAACCGGGCGCGCGAGTACCCGCTGCCGGCAAACGCCGAGTTCCCGCTGGCCAAGGAGGCCGAACGCACGATCCGCAACGGCGTGCCGCTGCTGCAGCGTTACCTGCCCTTCCACCTGGCCAACCTGCTCGAGCGCATGTGGTTGTCGTTGGGCATCATCGTGGCGCTGCTGCTGCCCCTGTCGCGCATCGTGCCGCCGCTGTACGAGTTCCGCATCCGTTCACGCGTGTTCCGCTGGTATGCGCAGCTGCGCGACATCGAGGATCGTGTCGACGAGGGTTCGGACACCCGGCCCGCACTGCTGGACGAACTCGACGCGCTGGAGCAGCGCGTGGGCAAGGTGGTGGTGCCGCTGTCGCATACCGACGAGTTGTACGCGCTGCGCAACCACATCGAGCTGGTACGCCAGAAACTGTCGCGCTAAGGCTGCCGGACAGCCGGACAGCCGGACAGCTACGAAGTGTTGGTGCCAGAGCAAAAATCGCTGCGCGATTTCTTGGTCTGGCACACAAGGTGGACAGCCGGACAGCTACGAAATGTTGGTGCCAGAGCAAAAATCGCTGCGCGATTTCTTGGTCTGGCACACAAGGTTTCAGAATTTCACGTCGACGCTGTTGCGCAATGCGGTGCGGGCGACGGCGTCGAGGGCGTCTTCGACCGGGTCGCTGGAGATGATGCGCAGCTGGCCCTGGGCGTGCATCTGCTCGCAGGCACGGCGGGACAGGGACTGGATGCGTTCGAGCGCGTCGACGAACAGCAACAGGCTGCCATTGCTGCTGTTCCATGCCAGCCGCGTCCGGGTCCAGTGGCCGTCGACCATCAGCGCAACCCAGGCGCCAACGGCGAGCCGCCCGCCGAGTGCTGCGGTCGGCGTGTCGTCGCCCCCGGCCTGTACCTGCATGTCGATGAAGCCGGAGGCCTGGGCTTCGGCCGGCGCCAGCCAGGCGCTGTCGGCGGCGTTCCAGCGCGCCACGCTGTCGGCCTCCAGCGTGCCCTGGGGCTGCAGCAGTTCGGTATCGGCGAAGGCCTGCGCGTTCAATGCGCGCTGATGCATCTGGTCGAACAGCTGCAACCAGGCTTCGGACTGCTCCTGCGGATAGTCGATCGAGGCCAGCCCCTGGCGCAGCCGCTGCTGCAGCACCGGCACGTCCCGGCGCAGCGCCGGCAGGTCCTGGCTGGTCAGCGCCGGCTGCAGGCTCCACATCAAGGTGTCGATCGCCTGCGCATACTGGCCCGGATCGTCGAGCCCGCTGCGATCGGTCATGCGCGCGTGCGCGACGACCTGAGCCCAGGGTCCGCACAGGAAATCGAGCACCCGCGACGGCACCTGCACCGCATCGGGCCGCTGCAACACCTCGCGCACCATGGTCGCGGCCAGCACGCCGCGTTGCTCGGCCTGCTGCAAGGCCTTGACCGCGTGGGCCACCTGTTGCCGCTCCGGGCTCGCGGACGCCCCGTCCCATACCGCCGTCAGGCGGCCCAGCACCTGGTCGAACGGCGCCGCGCTGGTCACGGGCACGTCGGCCAGCGGCACGATGGCATCGTGCAGCGGCTCCAGGAAGCCGCTGAATCCCCGCGAGTCGGGCGATTCGTACGCAATGCTGCGGTACGTGATCTCATGCAGCAGCTTGCGCGCGGGGTGCTGCTTGTGGCTGAAGAACTGCGGATCGACCAGCGCCAGCTTGAGCAGGGCCGGTTCGAGCTGCGCCACCAGTTCGCGCACCGGCGCCAGCAGGCGCGGATCCTGGCGGATGTTGTCGACCATCAGGGCCACCACCTCCAGTGCCAGCGACTGGTCCAGGCCATGCGCCTCGCGACGCAGCTGCGCGCGCAGCGGATGGTCTTCGGCCGATCCGGCATCGAGCCGCCCTTCCAGCCGACGGGCCACCCGGGCCAGTTGCTTCATGTCACGCGCGGCCTCGAACGCGGCCGGCACCGTCGCCTGGAAGGCGCCGGGGCTGGCATCGGTCACGGTGTCGCTCGCATCGAGCGGCGCCGGCTCGGACGCGGGCTGGTAGAGATCGGAATGCTCCAGCGCACGGCGCGCCGGCGTACCCGCCAGCAAGGCACGCAGGCGTTCGAAGGTCAATGCGGGGGCGTCGTCGCCGGCAGGGCCTTCTTTTCCCGCGGCGGGCGGCGCAGCGGCCGCCGGGGTGATCGCACCGACCCCCTGCTCGCGCAGGTTGGTGCACAGCTGGCGGTAATACACGTCGAGTTCCAGCCCCAGCGCCCCCGACATCAGCGCCAGCCAGCCCTGGCGCACGGCCGGCGGCGCCGGCAACTGCGCCAGCGCGGCAGCCACCGCGTCGACATATACGGCAGGCCGCAGCGGATTGCGCTCGAGTTGCACCTGCTTGAGGCCCAGCAGTTCGCAGATCAGGCCGTTGAGCTCGACCAGGGCCCGGTCGGCGGCGATCTGGACGGCGTGGCGCACCCGCGCGTTCTCGACCCGCTGCTCGGCCTGGGCCGCGTCCATGCCGGCGATCTCGTCGAAATGCGGCTGGCCCGGCTCCACCGCCACCGGCTGCTCGAGCGCGGCCATGCGGCCGAACGCCGCCTGCAGCTCTTCGGCGAACCGCCGGACGGCTTCGGCCTCGCACTGGTTGAGGTGGCGCCGCGACGCGGTCAGCCGCTCGCGCTCGCGCGCATCGTGGGCGCGGCTTTCCTGGTCACGCAACGCGGCCCGGGCATGGGCAACGAGTCGGGCCATCAGGTCGGGCGCACCGCCGACCGCATGGTCGATGGTGGCCCGGTACAACACCGCGTGCCGCTGCGCGTCTTTCGGTTCGGTCACCTGCATGATCACTTCCTCCTGCGGGCCCGACAGGCACCGCGCCGGGGGGCTACTTCAAGGCCTTGAAACGCATGCGTTTGGGCTTGGCCCCTTCTTCACCCAGCCGGCGTTTCTTGTCGGCCTCGTATTCCTGGTAGTTTCCGTTATAGAAGGTCCACTGGCTGTCCCCCTCGCAGGCCAGGATATGGGTTGCGATGCGGTCCAGGAACCAGCGGTCGTGGCTGATCACCATGATCGAGCCGGCGAATTCGAGCAAGGCGTCTTCCAGCGCGCGCAGGGTCTCGACGTCCAGGTCGTTGGACGGCTCGTCGAGCATCAGCACGTTGCCGCCGGCAATCAGCGTCTTGGCCAGGTGCAGCCGCCCGCGTTCACCGCCGGACAACATGCCGACCTTCTTCTGCTGATCGGCGCCGTTGAAGTTGAACCGCCCGCAATAGGCCCGGCTGGCCATCTGGAACTTGCCGACGTTCAGGATGTCCAGCCCGCCCGAGACATCCTCCCACACCGTCTTGTCGTTGGACAGGTCGTCGCGGCTCTGGTCGACGAAGGCCATCTTGACGGTGGAGCCGACCTTGACCTCGCCGCTGTCGGGCTGCTGCTTGCCGGCAATCATGCGGAACAGTGTCGACTTGCCGGCACCGTTCGGGCCGATGATGCCGACGATGGCGCCGGCCGGCACCTTGAAGCTCAGGTTGTCGATCAGCAACCGGTCGCCGAAGGACTTGCTGACATTGACGAACTCGATCACCTCGTTGCCCAGGCGATCGGCCACCGGGATGAAGATCTCGTTGGTCTCGTTGCGTTTCTGGTATTCGAAGTCGGACAGTTCCTCGAACCGGGCCAGGCGGGCCTTGCTCTTGGCCTGGCGCGCCTTGGGGTTCTGGCGCGACCACTCGAGTTCCTTCTTCAGCGTCTTGGCGCGCGACTCCTCGCCTTTCTGTTCCTGGATCAGGCGCTCCTGCTTCTGCTCCAGCCAGGAGCTGTAGTTGCCCTTGTACGGAATGCCGGAGCCGCGGTCGAGTTCGAGAATCCACTCCGCCGCGTTGTCGAGGAAGTAACGGTCGTGGGTGATCGCGACCACGGTGCCCGGGTAACGCTGCAGGAACTGCTCGAGCCAGTCCACCGACTCGGCGTCCAGGTGGTTGGTGGGTTCGTCGAGCAGCAGCATGTCGGGCTTGGACAGCAGCAGCCGGCACAAGGCCACGCGGCGTTTCTCGCCGCCGGACAACACGTCGATCTTCGCCTCCCACGGCGGCAGGCGCAGCGCATCGGCGGCGATCTCGAGCTGGTGCTCGGAGTCGGTGCCGGCGGTGCCGATGATGGCCTCCATCTCGGCCTGTTCGGTGGCCAGCGCGTCGAAATCGGCGTCTTCCTCGCCATAGGCCGCGTAGATCTCCTCCAGCCGCGCCTTGGCCTTGAACACGCCTTCCATGCCGCTCTCGACCGCCTCGCGCACCGTCTGGCCCGGGTCGAGCTGCGGTTCCTGCGGCAGGTAGCCGATGTTGAGCCCGGCCATCGGAATGGCCTCGCCCTCGATCTCCTTGTCCAGGCCCGCCATGATCTTGAGCAGGGTCGACTTGCCGGAGCCATTGGTGCCGAGCACGCCGATCTTGGCGCCCGGGAAGAAACTGAGCGAGATGTCCTTGAGGATATGGCGCTTGGGT
>JBFIDI010000346.1:0-6320 GCA_041581405.1 Burkholderiaceae bacterium | reverse complement strand
TCGGCCATGCCGAAGGTGTCGGAGCCGGCCGCGACCACCTGCACGGTGTTGCCCGAGCCGCGGCCCTCGTTGATCGTCAGGTCGATGCCCTCCTGCTTGAAGAAACCCATGTCCTTGCCGTAATAGAACGGCACGTGCAGTCCGCCGAGATACCAGTTCAGCCGCAGCGACACGGCGTCCTGGGCCGCGGCCAGGCCGACAGTAGCCGCCAGCGTGGCGGCAAGAAGCAATCGGATGATGCGCATGGATGTCTCCTCGTTCGTGGGTTTGCACTGCCGGAAAGATTCACATCGTCGTGGTGTTGACCGGGTTCTGCGACGTGTGCCAGGGGATCGTGATGCGTTCGATGAACTCGACCGTGTAATACACGGCCAGGCCGATGAAACTGAGCAGGAAGATGACGGCGAACACCATCGGCGTGTCCAGGTTGCCGTTGTATTGCAGCAGAAGGTAACCCAGGCCGCGGTCGGACGCGACGAACTCGGCCACGATCGCCGCCGTGGCCGACAAGGCCGCGCCGACCTTCATGCCGGTGAAGATGTCCGGTAAGGCCTGCGGCAGGCGGATCTTGGCGAACAGCTTCCAGCCGCTGGCGCCGGTGGTGCGCGCGAAATCGGCGATCTCCGGGTCCACCGCCTTGAAGCCGGCGATGCTCGAGACGACGATCGGGAAGAACGACAGCAGGAACACGATCAGCAGCTTGGGCGTGTAGCCGAAGCCGAACCAGATGATGAACAGCGGCGCGATCGCGATCTTGGGCACGATCTGCAGGAACACCACCACCGGGTAGACCGCGTTCTCCATGAAGCGCGAGTAGGTCACCGCCAGCGCGAACGGAATACTGACCAGCACCGCCAACAGGTAACCGCCGAGGATCTCCTGCGTCGTGACCCAGGCGCCGTCCATGACGGTCGGCATGCGCTTGGTGAATTCCAGCCATATCCTGGTCGGCGGCGGCAGCAGGTATTCCTTGACACCGAACACCCGCACCGCGACCTCCCACAGCAGCAGCAGGCCCAGCGCCAGCAGCAGCGCGCCCATGCGCCGGCGCAGCCAGCGCACGAAGACATTGGGCTGGGCTGCCGGCGCAGGCACCGAGGCCGGCGCGGCGGCGTTCGCGCCGGTGCGCGCGCTCACCGCGCCCCCCTGGCCGTTGCCCATGGGCTTGCCCGGCGCCCGGCGGCGCAAGTCGCGGGGCGTTTCATGCACCCTCCACCGTGCCCGGGGCGAGGTCCTGCGTGCCGAACACCGCCGGCATGTTGATCTCGATCAGTTCCAGGTCGTCCGAGCGGCCCACCACGTTGTGCGGCACGCCGCCGGGTTGCGACAGGCAGGAGCCGGCATGGACCGTGACCTCGCCGTCGATGCCGGCATAACGGAAACGGATCCAGCCGCGCAATACGTAGTTGAAGTGGCCGGTCATGTCGTGCCAGTGCCAGCCGGTCTCCTGGTCGAACGGCGCAATGGCCCGAATGTGGCGCGCGCCGATACGCCCCTGCGTGCTGGCGGCCAGCCCCAGGTCGCGGTATTCGACGTCGGCCCGGGGGCCGTCGCGGGTGAAGGCGGCATCGGACAAGGCGACCAGGCCGAACAGCGAGCGCGCCTCGTCGAGTCGCAACGGGCCCGGGTAGTTCGGCATCGAGTCTTGGTTCATGTCTCCGTCCTTGAAATCATGTTAGCACATTAATGGAACGATGTTCCAGTACAATGACGAGCATATGCCCAACCTGCGTCATTCATCGGCAGCGCGCTGCCACATGCAATCGCCGATCCGTCCATGAGAATCGTCAAGGGCCTGCTCAACCGCTGCCTGGAAGTGCTCGAGTTGCTGTCGGTCGATTCGCAATGGCGCCGCCTGTCCGACATCGCCGCGGCGCTGGAACAACCCAAGGGTGCGGTGCACCGCCTGCTGGCCGAGTTGCAGACGCTGGGCTGGGTCGAGCAGGACCACGACACCGAGCGTTACCGGCTCACGCTCAAGCTGGCCCTGCTGGGACAGCAGTACCTGCGTGCGACCGGCCTGCCGGGCATCGCGCAACCGATCCTGGACGAAGTCGCCAAGCGGTGCCGCGAACTGGTGCGGCTCACCGTGCTGCAGGACGACGCGCTGCACTGGCTCGCCTCGTCGCAAGGCGCACCGACCGGCCTGATGTACCAGCCGTCGCTGAACGGCCGGCTGCCGCTGCACACCACCGCCAACGGCAAGATCTGGCTGTCCACGCTGGACGACGCCAGCGCGGCGCGCATTGCCACCGACGGCGGACTGGGCCTGCCCGCCCGGCCCGGCCAACTCGTCGGGCCGCGTGCACTGCGCGACACCGCATCCTTTCTGCGCGACCTGGCCGAATGCCGCGCACGCGGCTACGGACTGGCCATCGAGGAAGCCGAACCCGGCGTCAAGGCGATTGCCGTCGTCGTGCGCGCGCAGCATGATCAGCGCGTACTTGGCACCATGAGCATCGCCGGCCCGCTGGTGCGCATGGGCCCCGAACGCGACGCCGAGTTCCACGCGTTGTTGCAGCAGGCCGCCGGCACGCTGGCCCTGGTATGGCCGCACGACAACCTGCCCGTGGCCGCCGGGGCCGGCTGATGGGCCGGCACTACCCTGGGAGCGACCGGGCACACATGTGCACGCCGCGCCCGACCGCAAGGAGACCGTCATGAGCTTGTACGGACACGGCGCCGTCACCATCTGGCACGACCTGCTGCCACAGGCCAAGGATGCGTTCTATGCCTGGCACAACCAGGAACACATGCCCGAGCGGGTCGGCATACCGGGGTTCCGGCGCGGGCGGCGTTACATCGCCGTCAGCGGTGCCCCCGAATACTTCAACCTGTACGAGGCCGACAGCCCCGAGGTGTTGTCGGGCCAGGACTACCTGAACCGCCTGAACGCACCCACGCCGTGGACCCGCGAGGTGGTGGTGTCGTTCCACAACGTTTCGCGCGGAATCTGCCGCGTCCTGTACAGCGCCGGCGTGGGCCAGGGCGGCACCATGCTGACGCTGCGCTTCGACCTGCCGCAGGCCGCGGCCGACGAGGTGTCCGGCCTGCTACGCCAGCAGGTCCTGCCGCCGCTGACCGACGCACCGGGCATCGTCGGCGTGCACCTGTGCCGGGCCGACGACAGCGGCAGCCGGATCGAGACCGCCGAGAAGAAGGTCCGCAACCAGGAAACCCGGATCCCGCGCTGGATCCTGCTGCTCGAAGGGATTGCGCCGGCGGCCGTCCAGGCCGGCGCCGACCGGGTACACCAGGCGCTGGCAACACACGGGCGGACGCTCGACGACGTGCAGCAGGCCATCTACCAGCTCGAGGCCCAGCGCTGCAAGCACCCCTGGGGCTGACCGCAGCCGCGCCGGTGGCCGCGGCGACCGGCGCACAATGGCCGACGCAGCCGGCGCATCCCTGTCGCACCGTGCTGCCAGGGGCCATCGCGCCATACAAGGAGTCGCCATGAAAAAGGTCGTCTGGGGCGTGCTGGGCTGCGCCAGGATCGCCCGCGAAAAAGTCATTCCTGCGATGCAGGCCGCACGACACTGCGAAATCCGCGCCATTGCCTCGCGTTCGCTCGAACGGGCGCAGGCCACCGCCGCCGCCCTGGGCATCGACCGCGCCTACGGCAGCTACGAGGCCCTGCTGGCCGATCCGCAGATCGAGGCCATCTACAACCCCCTGCCCAACGACCTGCACGTGCCGCTGACGCTGCAGGCCGCACGCGCCGGCAAACATGTGTTGTGCGAGAAGCCGCTGTCGCTGGACGCGAACCAGGCCGCGCAACTGCGGGAAGTCGCGTCCCGGGTGCACATCATGGAAGCCTTCATGGTGCGTTTTCACCCGCAATGGGAGCAGGTGCGCGCGCGGGTGCGCTCCGGCGAACTCGGTGCGGTGCGCGCGATCCAGACCTGGTTCTCGTATTTCAACAACCACCCCGACAACATCCGCAACCACCTGCACCAGGGCGGCGGCGCCTTGTACGACATCGGCTGTTATGCCGTCGTGACCGCACGTTACCTGTTCGGCTGCGAACCCCTGCGCGTGATCGCGCTGTTCGACCGCGACCCGCAGTTCGGCACCGACCGCACCGTCAGTGCGCTGCTGGACTTCGGCGCCGGCCGGCGGCTGGTCTTCACGGCGTCGACCCAGAGCGTGCCCTGCCAGCGCGTCCAGGTGGTCGGCGAAAAGAAGCGCATCGAGGTACGCATTCCGTTCAACGCACCAGCCGGCAAGAGCACCGAAATCCTGAGCGACGACGGTTCGGCGCTCGATGGCAGCGGCATCGTTGCCACCACCATCGCCGCATGCGACCAGTACGGCCTGCAGGGCGACGCGTTTTCGCAGGCGATCCGGACCCAGGCACCGCTGCCATGGGATGTCGACGACGCGGTGGCCAACATGCGGGTCATCGACGCCTTGTTCGCGTCCGAGCAGTCTGGAGCCTGGGTCGTGCCGTGACGACTCCGGGCCGTAGAGCCGGCCAGCTGGTTCAGGCCACCAGGGCCAGCGCCGGGTAGTCGACCCGCGTCTCGCACGCGTCGGCGCACCCGATCGACGGAACAACCCGGCGCGGTCGGACGCTCCCCCCGATGGGGGATATCGATCGGCAACGGCCGCGCCACAATTCGACACAAATTCACCAAAGGGGATTGCCATGCGTGCTGCTTCCTGGATGTTCCACCGGCGTCCGGTTGCGCTTGCAACGGCATTCGTATGCTTGGGTATGGTGCCAGCCTGGGCCGGCATCAGTACCACTGGCGACGTCAGTGTCTACCCTGTCTTCATCAATCCAGGACCCGGCGATACCGATCTAGGCACCAATTCATTGGGGCTTGGAAATAACGCTGTCGCAAGCCTGCTGGTCGACAACGGCTCCTTCCTGTCCGCTGCGACGATCCAGTTCGGCAACGGCGGGTCGGGTGTGGCAACGGGATTGATCGATGGCGCCGGCACGCGCGTCAACCTCGTTGGCGATGGCAACACCAACCGGCTGGAAGTCGGCAATTGGGGCCGCGGATCCCTGACGGTATCGGGTGGCGCCACACTGGACGGCCGCGCCAGCGCTGCGGTGTGCCTGACCCTGAATCGATGGTGCAACAACTTCATCGGCAATGCGGCCGGCAGCGACGGCTTGTTCACCGTCACCGGCGCGGGCTCCAACGCCAGCTTCCTGCACGGGTTTTTCATTGGCGGATTGGCGGTGTTCCGGCCCCCCATCGAAACCTTCACATTCGGGACGCCCGGTGGCTCCACCCGCGGACGCGTCGAGGTGCTCAACGGCGGCAGCCTCACGACCGATGGTGCCTCTATTGGTCTGGCGCCAGGCGGCAGCAGCCCGCTCGGTACCGAACGCAGCTTCGCCGAGGTCCTGATCGATGGCACCGACTCCGTTTGGCGCATCACCGGCAACCTGGCCCACGGCATCGACCCTTTCGTAGGAACCGCCAACCACCGCAATGCCGTTGCAACGATCAGCCTGAGCAACGGCGGCGTCATGGAGATCCAGGGGCCGCAGGGTCATGTCAATGGAGGCGGCATGAACCTGAGCAACGGGGGTGGCCGAACCGACATGTCGATCAGCGGCATCGGCTCCAAGCTGGCATTCACCGGTGATGCGACCTACCTGCAGGTCGGCCGGCGGCTGGGCAGCGCCGTATTGTCGGTGCTGGCCGGTGGCAGCGTGACCGGCGTGCAATATGTATCGGTCGGCCGCGACGGTTCGTTCGGCGAATTGGTGCTCGATGGCGCAGGCTCGTTGGTGTCGGCCAGCGGAACGGTCAGCCCGCAAGCCCGCGGCGGTGGGGCGACGTTGCCCTTCGTCGCCAGCATGGACATCGGCCGCAACGGCAACGGCACGGTCACCGTGCGCAACGGCGCCCGGCTGGAAGTCACGGCCACCGTGAAGGGCGACGGCAGCCCTGCCATCAGCCTGGGTCGCGACGCAGCCTCATTCGGCCGGCTCACGATCACCGGTGCGGACTCGACCGTGTTGCTGTCGGCGCAATCGGTTCTGGCCGGTGGCGGCCCGGGTGAAGCCTTCAACCCGTTCATGCGGGTCGGCCGCGACGGCAGCGGCGAGTTGAACATCAGCCAGGGCGGCAAACTGCTGATCGACGGCCAGGCCGTGCCCACGGTGGCCGACCCGCGCTACACCAGCCTGTATATCGGCGGCACGAATGCCGCGACGAAACGGCCGTCCAGGGGCACGCTTGGATCTGTCCGCTCGACGTGCAGGACGCGCGCTCCGAGCCGAGGCTTCCGATTGCGCAGGCCGGTGTATCGACGCCGGCCTGAATTGAATCTTGCGGGCGTAGACCGCACCG
>JBFIDI010000345.1:0-6365 GCA_041581405.1 Burkholderiaceae bacterium | reverse complement strand
GGGCCAGATGCATCCGATCGGCGCCGACGAGGCAAAGCCCACACTGAAATTGGCGGCAAACAACAAGTAGGCTCGTGCTTCGGGCGCCATTGGGTTAGCATAGAAACAGTTTTCATTTAACCGGAGTTGCCCATGAGCGCCGTAGCCGAATCCCTGCCGACCGAAATGCCCGAGCCGATCCTGTTCACCGACAGCGCGGCGGCCAAGGTGGCGGACCTGATTGCCGAAGAGGGCAACCCTGACCTCAAACTGCGCGTGTTCGTGCAAGGTGGTGGTTGCTCCGGCTTCCAGTACGGGTTCACCTTCGACGAGGTCACCAACGAAGACGACACGACCATGACCAAGAACGGCGTGTCGCTGCTGATCGACGCGATGAGCTACCAGTACCTGGTTGGCGCCGAGATCGACTACAAGGAAGACCTGCAGGGCGCCCAGTTCGTCATCAAGAACCCGAACGCCACCACCACCTGCGGTTGCGGTTCGAGCTTCTCGACCTGACCGCAGGTCAGGTCCGGCACGCCGGCTGTGGCGTGCGTCAGCGGGGGTAGATCGCCCCCAATACACGGGCGCCTTGGGCGCCCGTGACGCTTCTGAGGCTGCCGGTTTCCCTTACGATGGCCTTGTGCGCCAGCCAGGCAAAGGCCGTGGCCTCGACCTGCAGCGGTGGCAGGCCGTGGTCGGCCGACGACTGCACCCGGACCGCGGGCAGGGCGTGCTGCAGGCGTCGCATCAGGCTCGGGTTCAGGGCGCCACCCCCGCACACCACCAGCAGGTCGGCCTGCGGCGCATGGCGCGCCACCGCGTCGGCGATCGACCGGGCCGTGAAGGCGCACAGGCTGGCCTGCACGTCGGCCGGCGCCAGGTCGGCATGGTCGGCCAGTTGTGCCGACAACCAGTCGGGGTTGAACAGGTCGCGCCCGGTGCTCTTGGGTGGAGCCTTGGCCAGGTAGGGCTCGGCCATCAGCCGATCGAGCAGCGGCGTGTGCACCGCGCCGCTGTCGGCCCAGGCGCCGTCGCGGTCGAAGGCCTGCCCGGTGTGGCGCTGGCACCAGAAGTCCATCAGCGCATTGCCCGGGCCGCAGTCGAAACCCAGCAGCGGTGCCTGCGGGCCTTCGCTGCCGGACGCCGGCAAGACCGTCAGGTTCGAGATGCCGCCGACGTTGAGGACGCAGGTGTGGCGTGACAGGCGGCCGAACACCTCGCGGTGGAATGCCGGTACCAGCGGGGCACCCTGGCCGCCGGCCGCCAGGTCGCGGCTGCGGAAATCGGCCACGACATCGATGCCGGTCAGCTCGGCCAGCAGGGCCGGGTTGTTGAGCTGCACCGTATACCCGGTGCCGTCGAACTCCTGCGGGCGGTGACGCACCGTCTGGCCGTGTGCGCCGATGGCGGTGACGTCCTGCGCCTGGATGTTCGCCGCAGCCAGCAGGCCGAGCACCACCTGGGCATAGGCGCGCACCAGGGTATTGGCGGCCAGCGCCGCACGGTGGATTTCGTTGTCGCCGGGGCTGTTGAGCGCCAGCAGGTCGCCGGCGAACGCAGCGTCGAACGGCGCGTAGCCGTGTTGCAGCACGGTGGGGGCGTCACCCGAGAAATCGACCAGCACGCCATCGACACCGTCGAGCGAGGTGCCCGACATCAGGCCGATGAACAGCGGTTTGCCCATGCGGGGCCGGCTCGACGCCGACTATTCGATGCTGACCTGGCCGATGGTCGCGGCCGCCGCCAGCTGCACCCGGGCCATCGATGCCTCGCGCGCGAACGCGGCCTTGGCACCGGCCGACACCGGAATGGCTTCGCTGTTCTGTGCAATGGTCAGCGGATCGACGTGTACACCCTTGACCCGGAACTCGAAATGCAGATGAGGCCCGGTCGCCCAGCCGGTGGAGCCGACGGCGCCGATCTTCTGGCCTTGCTCGACCCGTTCGCCGCGCTTGACGAAGATCCGGCTCATGTGGGCGTAGACCGTCGTGTTCTGGTTGCGGTGCGCGATGTGCACGACGTTGCCATAACCGTTCTGCCAGCCGGCGAACTCGACCACGCCGTCGCCGACGGTGCGGATCGGCGTGCCGGTGGGCGATGCGTAGTCGACGCCCAGATGCCGGCGCCACTCTTTCTTGATCGGGTGGAAACGCATCTTGAAGCCGCTGGAGACGCGGGAGAACTCCATCGGCGAGGCCAGGAAGCTGCGCCGCATGCTCTGGCCGTCGAGCGTGTAATAACCGCCCTTGAGGTCGGGTTCCTTGAACCACATGGCCTGCAGCGTCTTGCCGTTGTTGACGAATTCGGTGCTCAGCACACGACCGCTGCGCAGCGGTTCGCCGTCGCCTTCGAGGGTCTCGTAGACGATGGAGAAACGGTCGCCCTTGCGCAAGGCGCGGTGGAAGTCGATGTCGCCGGAGAAGATCTCGGCCACCTGGATGGCGATGGAGTCGGGGATGCGGGCTTCGTCGGTGGCGGCGAACAGCGAGGACTGGATGACGCCGCTGACCAGGCGCGACGTTGCGACCAGCGGCGCGGTTTCGGTGCTGGAGATGAAGCCGCTGTCGGTCTTCTCGACCACCAGGCGCTTGAACGTGCCGTCGTCGTCCGGAGCCCAGCGCGCCGTCAGGCGCAGCAGGCGGTTGTCGTCGGTGGCCTCGACCCGCACGTTGCGCCCGGCGCGGCCCAGCAGGGCCTGGCGCGCCATGGTGTCCTTGCGCAGGTGGGCGGCGGCCTCCGGATCGGTGATGCCCAGGCGCTTGAGCAGGCTGTCGGAGGTGTCGCTGGAGCGGGTCAGGTCGGAGCGGTACAGCCGCAGCGTGTGTTCGGCCAGTTCCTCGATCTGGGACTGCAGCGGCAGCGACTCGACCGATTCGGTGATCTGGGAGACTTCAAGTTCGGAGGCGTCCGGCGCCAGCGACGCGATGGACAAGGAGCCGGCTCCGAGCAGCATGGCTGCGACGACTGCCGTCAGCCGCCTGGGGTGTTGCGCTATCGCGCGGCCAGCAGCGGAGCAGATTGCGCCCGCTACGGCAAGAGGTCCGTGAGTCAATTCGGGATTCCCAACGTATCGTGTTGTCAGCGACGACCAGGCACCACTGCGGTATTGTGTTCCTGGTGCGACATAGAATCGAGCGCCAGAAGAAGCCGATATTGTATCGGCGCACCTTTGATGTGCAAGTCAAAAAGCGACATGAACGTAACCACCCAGCCCGACTTTCCGGTGACCGATGAGGTCCGCGCAGCGCTCGCCGTCAGCCTGCGTGGTTGCGACGAGTTGATCCCCCAGGACGACTGGGTCCGCAAGCTGGCCCGCTCGCAGGCCACCGGGACGCCGCTGCGCATCAAGCTCGGGCTGGACCCGACCGCGCCCGACATCCACATCGGCCACACCGTGGTGCTCAACAAGATGCGCCAGCTGCAGGATCTCGGCCATACCGTGATCTTCCTGATCGGCGACTTCACCAGCATGATCGGCGACCCGTCTGGCCGCAACTCGACCCGTCCGCCGCTGACCCGCGAGCAGATCGAGGCCAACGCGCAGACCTATTACCAGCAGGCCTCGATGGTGCTCGATCCGGCGCGCACCGAAATTCGTTACAACAGCGAGTGGAGCGACCCGCTGGGCGCGCGCGGCATGATCGAACTTGCCGCTCGTTACACGGTGGCGCGCATGATGGAGCGCGACGACTTCGCCAAGCGGTTCAAGGACGGGCGCTCGATCAGCGTGCACGAGTTCCTGTATCCGCTGATGCAGGGCTACGACAGCGTGGCGCTCAAGTCCGACCTGGAACTGGGCGGCACCGACCAGAAGTTCAACCTGCTGGTGGGGCGCCACCTGCAGTCCGAATACGGCCAGGAGCCGCAGTGCATCCTGACCATGCCGCTGCTCGAGGGGCTGGACGGCGTGGACAAGATGTCCAAGAGCAAGAACAACTACATCGGCATCACCGAGGACGCCAACACCATGTTCGCCAAGGTGCTGAGCATCTCCGACGTGCTGATGTGGCGCTGGTACACGCTGCTGAGTTTCCGCACCGAGGCCGAGATCGCCGCGCTCAAGGCCGAGGTCGACGCCGGGCGCAACCCGAAGGATGCCAAGGTGGCCCTGGCGCGCGAGATCACGACGCGGTTCCACTCGGCGGCCGCGGCCGACGCGGCCGAACGCGACTTCGCGAATCGCGCGCAGGGCGGCATTCCCGACGACATCCTCAAGCTGAGCCTGCCACTCGAGGATGGCGCGCCGGTGGCCATCGGCAAGCTGCTCAAGCTCGCCGGACTGACCGCGTCCAGCGGCGAAGGCAACCGCCTGATCGACGGCGGCGGTGTGCGGGTGGATTCGCAACCCATCAGCGACAAGGGACTCAAGCTCGGCGCCGGAACCTACGTGGTGCAGGTCGGCAAGCGCAAGTTCGTGCGGGTGACGCTGGCCTGAGCCTGCGCCTGCGCCTGCGCCAGGCCGCCGTGGGCCGGCCGCCTTCGCCGACAATGGCGCCATGCGATTCGTCCCCAGCCAATACCTGACGCCCGCGCACCTGCTGCGGGCCTCGGTGGTGGTGGCCATCGTCACGATCGTGCTCAAGACGCTGGCCTGGTACGTGACCGATTCGGTCGGCCTGCTGTCCGATGCGATGGAGTCGTTCGTCAACCTGGCCAGTGCCTTGTTCGCGCTGACGATGGTGACGATCGCCAATCGCCCGGCCGATGAAGACCATCCGTACGGACACCATAAGGCCGAATATTTTTCGTCCGGATTCGAGGGCCTGCTGATCATCGGCGCGGCCGGCGGCATCATCTGGGCGGCCGGTCACCGTTTCGTCGACCCGCAGCCGCTGACCTCGGTCGGCTGGGGCCTGACGTTGTCCATCGTCAGTTCGGTCTTCAACGGCCTGCTGGCCTGGGTCATGTTCGACGCCGCGCGCAAGCACCGCTCGATCGCGCTGGAGGCCGACGGCAAACACCTGATGACCGACGTCTGGACCTCGGCCGGCGTGGTCGTCGGCATCGGCCTGGTCGCCGTCACGGACTGGTTGTGGCTCGACCCGCTGGTGGCGATCGGGGTGGCGATCAACATCCTGCGCGAGGGTTTCCACCTGGTGTGGCGCTCGTCGCAAGGGCTGATGGACGAGGCGCTGGAGCCCGAGCTGCAACAGCAGATCGAGGCCACGCTCAAGGAGTTCGACCACCACACGATCCGTTTCGACCATGTCAGCACCCGGCGCTCGGGCCAGCGGCGTTTTGTCGACCTGCACATGCACATGCCGGCCAACTGGACGCTGGGCCGCGCCGCGGCGGTGCGCACGAGCGTGGAGCAGGCCTTGATGAGTGCCGTGCCCGGGCTGCGTGCCAGCATCCAGCTGCTGCCGAGCGATGTGGAAGCCCATTTCGACGACGAAAAGGATTTGATTTGATCGCCTTGTTGCAACGCGTGAGCCAGGCCAGCGTGACCGTCGAAGGCGACGTGATCGGCCGCATCGGCGCCGGCTTGCTGGTGTTGTTGTGCGCCGAGCCGCTCGACACCGAGCGCCATGCCGACAGGATGCTGGCCAAGATCCTGAAGCTGCGCATCTTCGGCGATGCCGATGGCAAGATGAACCGCAGCGTGCAAGACGTGCAGGGCGGCCTGCTGGTGGTGAGCCAGTTCACGCTGGCGGCGGACACGTCGGGCGGCAACCGGCCGGGTTTCACCAAGGCCGCACCGCCCGAGCTCGGCCTGCGGCTCTACGCGTATTTCCTCGAACAGGCGCGTGCCCAGCACCCGGTGGTACAGAACGGGCGATTCGGCGCCGAGATGCAGGTGGCGCTGGTCAACGACGGGCCGATCACGATACCGCTGCGGATCGAATAACCGGCCCGACCGCCGCTGTCAGGCGTAAGGGTCGTCGAACCCCAGGCGTGCCAGCACCTGCGTCTCGCGCGCCTCCATCGCCGTCGCGTCGGCGGCGCTGGTTTCATGGTCCCAGCCCTGCGCGTGCAGGGCGCCGTGCACGACCAGGTGGGCATAGTGGGCCTGCAGCGTGCGGCCCTGCTCGCGTGCCTCGCGTGCGACGACCGGCGCGCACAGCACCAGGTCGGCGCTCAGCGGCTCTTCGTCACCGTAGTCGAAGGTCAGCACGTTGGTCGCGTAGTCCTTGTGCCGGTAGTCGCGGTTCAGCGTCCGGCCTTCCGCCTCGCCGACGATACGCACCGTGATCTGCGCGTCGCGCTCGAGTGCATGGCGGATCCAGCGCGCGACCGCGTGCCGAGGCAATGCGGCCCGGTGTTCGGCCGCATCGGTATCGAGCGCGAACTGCAGCGACAGGGCCAGTCGGGGCAACATGGGGCGCGGCCCTGCGTTCAGCTGGCGCGCTTGCGCGCCGCCGGCCGGGCCGGGGGCGGGGGGG
>JBFIDI010000344.1:0-6402 GCA_041581405.1 Burkholderiaceae bacterium | reverse complement strand
GGTCTACAGCCACATGAAATACAGCGACAAGCCGTTCATGGGCTCGGTGACACATCCCGAACGCGCCCAGGACACGGTCGAGATGGCCAAGATCCTGTTCGGCGACAACTACATCGACCCGGCAACCGGCAAGCCGCGTACCGTGATCATCAACCTGATCAACGCCAACTCGCCGATGACCTTCGACGAGACCATGCTGGGCGCGGCCAAGGTCTATGCGCGCAACAACCAGGCCACCATCATCACGCCGTTCATCCTGGCCGGCGCCATGTCGCCGGTCACCGTGGCCGGCACCTGCGCCCAGACGCTGGCCGAGGCACTGGCCGGCATGGCCTTCGTGCAGTTGTGCAACCCGGGCGCGCCGGTGGTGCTGGGCAGTTTTGCCTCCAGCATCTCGATGCAGTCCGGCGCCCCGACCTTCGGCACGCCGGAGCCGGCGCTGGTGCTGTACGTGATGGCGGCGCTGGCGCGGCGCCTGGGCGTGCCGTTCCGCTCCGGCGGCGGCCTGTGCGGCTCCAAGATCGCCGACGCGCAGGCGGCATCCGAATCCGCCAACACCTTGCTGCCGACCTGCCTGGGCGGCGTCAACTTCGTGCTGCACACCGCCGGCTGGCTCGAGGGCGGCCTGTCGATGGGTTACGAGAAGTTCGTCATGGACGTCGACCAGGCCGGCATGATGCACACGCTGATGGCCGGCGTCGACATGTCGGAGAACGGCCAGGCCATGGACGCGATCCGCGAGGTCGGCCCGGGCAAGCACTTCCTGGGTTGCGCCCACACCCAGGCGAATTTCGAGAACGCGTTCTACCGTTCGCCGATCACCGACAACAACAGCTACGAGCAGTGGGAAGCCGAAGGTGCGCGCGACCTGGCGCAACGCGCCAATGCCAGCTTCAAGAAACAGCTGGCCGAATACGAGGCACCCGCGCTGGACGCGGCGGCGGACGAGGCGATCCTGGACTACGTGAACCGGCGCAAGGGTTCGTTCGCGGACTCGAACGTCTGATGATCGCGGCCGGCGGCAACACCGTCGGCCGGCTTCGCTGCCGTCAGGCGGACCGGGTCCGGCGCCTGGCGTAGCGGCCCATCAGCACGACACCGGCCAGCATCATGGCCCAGGTGCTGGGCTCCGGTACCGCGGAGATCATGATCTGACTGCCGTCGTCGAGCAGCAGATGGGCGCCCGCATCGAGCTGCAAGGGGTCGGCCACGGTCACCGCGCTCAGCTGCAGGCTGTGGCTGGCACTGACCTGGCCCGCCAGGCCGATGTCCAGGAACAACGCGAAGCTGCCGGCCATGCCGCTGGTCGCCGACACCATGGTCGTCGTCACCATGCGCGAGCCGATGCCGTCCCAGTGGCCGGCCGGCAACTGGTTGCTGAAATTGTTGCCCGCTGCGCTGACACCGAAGGCGGACTGCGCGGTGCCGGCGAAATCGCCGGTGTTCGGCGTGCTGTCGGCATAACTGATGCCCCAGGAAACGATGTCGACGAAACCCGGCCCATTCAGCGTCACCCGCATCGTGCTGCGAAAACCGGTGTTGTCCAGTTCACCGTCACGGCTGCCGGCAAAGGTCCAGTGAAAGGTCAACGGAACGCTGCCGGCAAGGCCGACGATCGAGAACTCGCTGAAGGCCCGTGCGCTGGCCGGCACCCGATCAGGTGTCAGCGCACCGGCGACGGCGCCGGACACCTGCGACACGCTGCGCGTCGTCGTGGCGAACATGCCGCTGTTGTCGGCCGTCGCCATCGTCGCACCCGGCCCCGTCAACGTGACGGTCTCGGTGCCGGCGATCGCCTCGACCTCGCCCGCGGCCCAGGCCATGCCCGCCGCTCCCCACACCGTCATGGCCAACACCACCATCCGACCCAGCCTGTTCCCGTCCCGCATCCTGTTCCTCCCGACTGTTGTGCTTCATGCCTGCCATGCCTGTGTCCACACATGGCCCCCGGTGGCCGCTCGCGCGGCGCGCCGCTCGACAGGCAGGATATGTGCCAGCGCATGCAAGTTGCTGATTTCATTGCCACTATCCCGGCCTCGTGTATCGGGCCGCCGCATCACGCGCAAACTGTCAGGAATGTCGACACCGGCGGGCGCCCTGCGGCGGGCAGCCGCAAGCCGGGCTTGCGAGCGGCAGAAGGTGCCTTGCCCGGGCCCATGCCAGGGCCGGTTGCAGGCCTCAGGCGGCCAGGACAGGCCGCCCCCGTGGCGAGCGCAGGTGCCGGATACCTTTTTGCTCGACGAAGCCCGAGGCGACGTCCCACAGGTGGTCGCCGAAAAAAAAAGGCTCGAATGGCTGCATGCCCGTCAGCGGGAGCGGGGCGATGATGGCGTCGGGACGTGCCTCGTGGAAGAACGGAATCGAATGCCGCTCGCGGCCGGTGCCCAGGACCCGGTGGCGGGTGGCCCGGATCAGGCCGCCGGTCCACAACTCCAGCACCTTGCCGAAGTTGACGGCCAGCGTGTTCTCCTGCGGCGGCACGTCGATCCAGGTTCCATCGCGGTGCTGCGCCTGCAGGCCTTCCACGCCGTCCTGCGCCAGCAGCGTCATGAAACCCGTGTCGACATGCGCGCGCGCCAGCGTATAACGACGCTCGCCCTGCCATTCGACCCAGACCTCGCGCGGATCGACGCCGGCCAGCGACGCCTCCGTCCGCACCGGGTAATGCAACAGCCGCAGCGTCGAGATACCGCCATCGAACGCGGCGTCGAAGGTCCCGGGCGCGAGCCCCAGCCCGCGCGCGATCGACTGCATCAAGGCCTTGGCCAGGTGCTCCATCGCCAGGTAGTAGTCCCGCGCGGACTGGCGCCAACCCGGCAACCTGGCCTCGTCCGGCAGCGGTGTCGCCTCGCGCAGCGGATCCGATGCATCGACCACCGACGGACCGTACGCCACGTCGGGCCCCATGTCGATGCCACGCTTGTACGTGGCCTCGCCGTCCTGCAGCGGAAACCAGCCCCGGTAGACGTTGCCGTGCGCCGGCTCGAAATTCCAGCGCCACAGGCGGTGGATCTCCGGCTCCGGCAACGCGAACACGGCCAGCAGCCGCCGCCGCATGGCCGCGTCGAGCACCGCCCATGCGGGCAGGCCGGTGATCACCATCATGCCTTCGTCGCGGGCGGCGGCCTGCAGGCCGGCGTCGACGTCGGCACGGGCCTGCGGGTCGGAACCGAACAGGGCTGAAATATCGATGCGGGGAATTGTGTGAGGGGTCATGCAGCCGATTGTTGGCCACGACGTCACAAAAGAAAAACGATATTATTTGACGCAACGACACCGGTTTTCTTATAGCAACACGTGGCCATCGCCCCCCGTATCCCCAACCTGACCTGGCTGCGCACCTTCGAGGCCGCAGCCCGGCTGCAGGGTTTTTCCGCGGCGGGTGCCGAGCTCGGCCTGACCCAGTCCGCGGTGAGCCAGCAGATCCGCGCGCTGGAGAGCCGACTGGGCAGCGACCTGTTCATCCGCAGCGGCCGCCGGCTGGAACTGACCGAGATCGCCAAGTCCTACCTGCCGTCGGTGCGCCGCGCGATCGAGGAACTGGGCTTCGTCACCGAAGGCATCTTCGGCCCGGCGACGGCGCGGACCGTGACGGTTTATGCGCCGACCTCGATCGCCGTCGGCTGGCTGGCTCCGCGCCTGCCGCGGTTTGCATCGGTCGCGCCCGACGTGACGGTCAAGCTCGTGACGTCGACCTGGAGCCACGCGAGTGCCGGTGCCGACATCGACCTGGAACTGCGCATGATGCCGCTGAGCGGCGGCGGCATGGCCGCACCGCCGCTGATCGCCCACAGCCTGATCGCCGTCTGCGCTCCCGCGATGGCCGGCGACATCCGCGAACCCGCCGACCTGCTGCGGCCCGCGCGCATCCATGTGCAGGGATTCGACGACCATTGGTCCCGCTTCTTCAGCGCCGCCGGCATCACCACCGCCGAGTCACCGCCGCGCTGCATCGTCGACTCGACGCTGGCAGCACTGGAGATCGTCGCCGCGGGCGGTGGTGTCGCCGTGGTCGTGCAGGCGCTGGCCGAAACCGCATTGCAACGCGGTACCGTGGTGCAGGCCGGTACACACGACGTCGCGCTGGCGACGGCACACTACCTGATCGAACACCCCGGCGACCCGGTGCGCCGCCGGGAGGTCGCGCAGTTGCGCGCCTGGTTGAATGGCCTCGCGCCGGCGAGCTGAGCCACCCGCATGCGCGTTTGACAACGAGAGGGGAACCACGATGAACGCACACACGACATCGCCACACGACCCGCGCGACAGCCGCACCGGCCTGGACTGGCCGCGGGCCCAGGCCTTCCTGGCGCACGAGCGGGCGCGTTACACGGAGCGCAACCCGCGGTCCCGGGCGCTGGCCGCGCAGACCGCGCGCCATCTGCTGTTCGGAGTGCCGCTGCACTGGATGAACGACTGGGGTACGCCGTTCCCGTTGCACGTGGACCACGCGCACGGCGCGCAGGTCACCGACGTGGACGGCCATGTGCTGACGGATTTCTGCCTCGGGGATACCGGGGCCATGTTCGGTCACGCCCCCGGTCCCGTCGCCGCCGCGCTGCAGCGCCAGGCCACGCGCGGCTACACGACGATGCTGGCCACGGCCGACGCGGCGGTCGTGGGCGAGGCGCTGAGCCAGCGTTTCGGCCTGCCGTTCTGGCAGTTCGCGATGAGCGCGACCGACGCCAACCGTTACGTCGTGCGCTGGATCCGGGCCGCGACCGGCCGCGACAAGCTGCTAGTGTTCAACGGTTGTTACCACGGCACCATCGACGACGTGTTCGTCGACCTGGTCGACGGCCGTCCGACGCAACGCGCCAGCCTGCTCGGCCAGGTGCATGACCTGCTCGAACACACGGTGGTGGTCGAGTTCAACGACCTGCCGGCGCTCGAGGCCGCGCTCGCCTCCGGCGACGTCGCCTGCGTGCTGGCCGAACCGGTGATGACCAATATCGGCATGGTGCTGCCCGCGGACGGCTACTGGAGCGCGGCGCAGCAGCTGATCCGCCGCCACGGCGCCATGCTGGTGATGGACGAGACCCATACCATCAGCACCGGAGCGGGCGGATACGCCCGCGCGCACGGCATCGCGCCCGACGCCCTGGTGCTGGGCAAGCCGGTCGGCGGCGGCATTCCGTGCGCGGTCTACGGCATGAGCGGCCCGCTCGCAGAACGCGCCATGCGCGCCAAGCAGGATGCGCCGCCCGGCCACAGCGGCATCGGCACCACGCTCACCGGCAATATGCTGGCCATGGCGGCGATGCGCGCCGCGCTGACCGAGGTGATGACGGAGGCCGCCTACGACCACATGCTGGCAACGGCGGCCAGCCTGGCCGACGGCCTGCGGGCATTGTTCGCCGAACGGCAGCTGCCCTGGTGCGTGACGCAGGTCGGGGCCCGCATCGAGTTCCAGTTCTGTGCGCAGCCACCGCGCAGCGGCGGCGAAGCCGGCCGCGTGCTTGACGCGGAGCTCGAACACCTGGTCCACCTGGGGCTGCTCAACCGCGACGTGATGATCACGCCGTTCCACAACATGATGCTGGTGTGTCCGCACACCACGGACGACCAGGTGCAGGGGCTGCTGCGCTCGCTCGACCAGGTGCTCGCGCAGATCACACCCGCGCGTTGACGCGGCGCAGGCCCGGCCCGACGTGTCGGCCGACCGCCGGCCCGGGCCGGCGCGCCAGGCACGGCGCTCAGTCGAACGCCCAGGCCGACACGGTCGTCGGCCCCACCGCACCACTCCACAACTTGCGTGCGGGCACATCGCCCCCCGCGCCGGAGGCCACCATCAGCGGCAGCAGGTGCTCCTCGCGCGGATGCGAGGTCCGGCCGGACGGTGCGCGTGACCATTGCGCCAGCCAGGACCGCCGGTGGTCGGCGTCTCCGGCCAGTGCGCCGTCGAGCCAGCGGTCGAACTCCACCGCCGCGGCGCCATTGCCCATCTGGCGCAGGTTGTGGTAACTCATGCCGCTGCCCATGACCAGCACGCCCTCGGAACGCAGCGGCCGCAAGGCCTCGCCGACGGCCACATGGTGGTTCGGATCGAGCCCCTGTGTCAGCGACATCGCCAGCACCGGTATGTCGGCCTCGGGCAACATCGCCTTGAGCGGGATGAACACGCCATGGTCCCATCCATGCGACCCATCCACCTCGGCCTTCAGGCCGGCGCGCCGCACCAGTTCGGCAGCCCGCTCCGCCAGCGCGGGCGCGCCGGGTGCCGGATAGCGGATCGCATAGGTCTCGGGCGGAAAGCCGTAGTAGTCGTAGATGAGTTCAGGCTGGGCGCCACCGCAGATGGTCGTGGCCCCGGCCTCCCACTGGGCCGTGACGACCAGGATGGCCGTGGGCCGGGCCGGCAACAAGCCGGGCACCGACGCCAGGAAGTTGCCCATCGGGCGG